>JAJYSI010000047.1 GCA_021793635.1 Bacteroidota bacterium | reverse complement strand
ATGCAGCAGATGTATTACAACTTGGTACTTCTTACAATATGTATATTGAAGGGAACCCATCCGGCGGAGTTGAAGATATTACTTATAACGCACGTCCATTTTTATCAATTACTCCCATTAATAATATTAACGTCAGAATATATGTTGATAATCTTTTTGACTCGTCTACGAACCATATGGAACAAATAATTTCAGGATTGCTATTTTCTTATAACTTCCGGCCTAAAAGCTGGATTTATTTTGCTTACAATGAACTTGATAACCGAAGCGATCAATTTGATGCTGCCGGAAATCTTTTACCTCAAAGAATGCATATCGCCGAAAGGAACGGTGTTTTCAAAATAAAGTATCTCTATTATTTTTAATAGTAAAATTGTCAAATAGATAGAGCATATATCTAAATGATTGTTTACCTTAAATAAACAATCATTTTTTATTTTCATTTAATTTTCATATTAACTCTTTATATTTGTAAAAAAGAGATAGTGTATGCGTGTACTTTTAATTGAAGATGATAGAAAGATTTCTGCCGCACTTACCAAAGGTTTGAGAGCTGAATCTTATGCGGTTGACACCGCTGCAGATGGTGTTACGGGTGAAGAACTTGCAACAATAAATGATTATGATGTAATAATTCTCGATATTATGCTTCCCAGACAAGATGGATGGAAAACATGTGCCAACTTGCGCAGCAATAATATTCTAACTCCGGTATTGATGCTTACGGCGCTTGACGATGTATCGGATAAAATAAAAGGATTGGATGAAGGCGCGGATGATTATCTTGCAAAACCGTTTCACTTCGGCGAATTACTTGCAAGAATGCGCGCTCTTACCAGAAGAAAAAGCGAAGCCCGCTCTTCCATGCTTGAGTATTATGGAGTGAAACTAGATTTAAACACTCATAACGCTCAGCGTGACGGAAAGGAGATCCAGCTATCAACAAAAGAATTTGCGCTGCTTGAACTTTTCATGATGAATCCAAATAAAATTTTATCTCGTGAATTAATTTCCGAGCGATTGTGGGATATGAACTTTGATCCACGCAGTAATGTTATCGAAGCTTTCGTAAAATTTCTTAGGCAAAAGATAGATAAGGAATTTAATAAGCCTCTAATTCACACTGTAAGAGGCTCCGGTTATATTTTTGCAGATAGAGAAGAATAAATGTTTTCAATTAAGTCAAAGATAATTTTTGCTTATACTTTAGTGTTCGGAGTAATGCTGAGTGGATTTTCATTCATTATTTTTCAAAGCACAAAGCACGCAGAATTTCAAAAGCTTGAGGCTAACCTCAAAAGCTATAGCGTCGCACTGCAAACAGAAATTGCCGAGGAACTTAGCAAAGACGGGGAATTAGATTTAAAAGAACTTCGATCAGTCCGTGCTAAAGGCCTAAGCGGCGTAAGATTTCAACTTTTCAATTCTTCACATAAAAAGATATTAAGTGATTCGATACTTTCACAATTTCCGGAAATAAATTTCAACCAAGCTGAAAAGCAAATTTTTCACTACTCAAAGTTTCACACCCCAAAAGAAAGCTTTAAAATTTTATGGATACCGTTTGAAACCGAACAAGATTCCCTCTACGTGCTTGAAACTGCAGCGTCAATGAAAGATGCTTACGAAGATCTTGACAGACTTTTCTATATTTTCATTATAATAATTCCATTAGGACTGATTTTAACAGGAATAATGGCTTACTTCATATCAAAAGCTGCTTTTAAGCCGATTACTCTAATGGCTGAAACGGCAAAAAAAATTACCGGTAATAATTTAGACCAGAGGCTTAAGCTTCCTAAAGCTAAAGATGAAGTTAGAGCGCTCGGGGAAACTTTAAATGAAATGGTCGAAAGATTGGACGATGCTTTTAAAAGCCAGAAAAGATTTGTCGCCGATGCTTCCCATGAAATAAGAACACCTTTAACTGTAATACAAACAGAACTTGAGATCTTAGAAAGAAAATTAACTGATGCTGAAGCAAAGGAAAGCATCAAAAACTCACTTAACGAGATTGATGGATTAACTAAACTGACAAGTTCACTTTTAACATTGTCAAAGTTGGATTCATCACAAATCAAATTGAATTTGACTTTAGTGAGATTAGATGAATTACTAACCGATTGTATTCAATTATTGAACAGCCAGGCAATCAAGAAAAACGTACAGTTAAATTTGCAAATCAGTGATTCTGTAGAAATTAAGGCAGATAAGGAAAAGTTGAAAAGTGTATTTGTCAACTTAATAGATAATGCAATTAAGTTTTCCCATTCCGGATCGTCTGTTTCGGTTAAGCTTGAAATCATCGATAGTAAAAGAATTAAGATTATCTTTGAAGACAACGGTTCCGGAATACCGGTGCATGAATTGCCTTATATTTTTAAAAGATTTTACCGATCTAATGAAACCCGCGCAGAAATTAGCGGTAACGGATTAGGGCTTGCAATTGCTAAAGAGATTGTCGATATGCATAAAGGAGAAATTACCGTGTCAAGCGAAGTGGGAGCAAATACTGTGTTCAGCGTTATACTCCCAGTGAATATTTTTTAGGAAGTTTGGGGTCAAGATTATGTTCATTTCTGAGGGTGGAAATTAATTTTGCTATCATGTTATTTGAATTCCATTTTTCATCTTATTTTCATCTATAATGACTAACTTATAATTTCTGTGCGGATTTAATTATGCACTTTAAAGCGCAGATAAAATTTGCAGAAAAGTATCGCGCTTAGACTTTCTATGTAAAAACTTAATTCATTCTATTTATACGGAGAATCAATGTTTAGAATTGGTATTACTTTAATTATTTCATTCATTTTATCAAATCAATTATTTAGTCAACAAAGACTGGATATAAAGGGCGGCAGTACGATCTCAGGCAAGGTTTTTGACGAAACAACAAAAAAGACAGTTGAGTTTGCAAATGTTATTCTTTTTACACAAAAAGACAGCGTGCAAATTACCGGTGCGGTAACTAATAAAGAAGGAAGGTTCATCTTAAAAGGAATTAAGCCGGACAAATATTATTTGTACGTTCAGTTTGTTGGTTATGCAAGAAAAAAGATCGATAAAATTTCTATTTCAAAATCAAATCTTAATTTGGATTTAGGAAACATTTATTTAGAAACGACTGCAATAACTTTGCAGAATGTCGTAGTAGAAGGAAAAAGGTCTCCGATTTCATATCAGCTCGATAAAAAAGTTATTGATGTAAGTCAGATGCAAACAGCAATTTCAGGCACAGCAGCTGATGTTCTGCAAAATGTTCCTTCGGTAAGTGTTGATATAGATGGCACTGTTAGTCTTAGAGGAAGCACAAACTTTACGGTTCTTATAAATGGACGTCCGTCAGTTATGAGTGCACAAGATGCATTGCAGCAGATACCAGCTAGTTCAATTCAAAACATCGAACTCATTACAAATCCTTCAGCCAAGTATGACGCAAGCGGAACTGCAGGAATCATTAATATAGTACTTAAGAAAAATAGTGATCTAGGTTTAAGCGGTGTTGTAAATGTAATGGGCGGGTTATACGATAAATACGGGAGTGATTTTCTATTTCAATACAAAACGCCTTCGGTAAGCTATGATTTCGGTGCTTATTTTAACCGACGATCATTTCCCGGTACGAATCTACAAAAGAAGCAATTTATAATTGGAGATAGCACGTCATATCTTAATTCGACCGGTAATATGCTTTGGCAGAGGATTTATTCCGGGATAAGAGGCGGTATTGATTTTAGTTTAAGTGATTTTGATAATTTATCTTTAAGCGGTAGATACGGGTCAGGGCAGTTCCATAGGAATTCAATTCTAAATTATATACAATGGACAAATACTACACCACAGCAATTATATTATTTAAGTAACACTACCGGAAACCATTATGGTACTTATTATGCTGTGAACGCAAATTATCAGCATAAGTTTGGGGCTAACGGACACGAGATAACTGCAGAGGTATTCTACCATCATAACAATTCAAATGAAGCAGCTTTAACAAGCTCAACACAGAATAGCATTGAAATTAAGGGTACAGAGACAACCGAGCTAGGTCCTGAAAGCGAAATAAGGGGTAGGCTAGATTACACATTACCAATTACTAAGTTTCAGAAGTTTTCAGCCGGAGCTGAATATTTTAGCAGGCTTCGACAAGATATAAACGCACTTTACAACTATGATTCAACCATTAATTTGTATGCCTTCCAACCTCAGTTCAGCAACACGAATGATTTCAACCGTACTAGATTTGCAGCTTATTCAATGTATGCAGACCAATGGGATAGTTTAGCAGCGCAAGTGGGAGTAAGAACAGAATATACTTACCAGCTGGTTAAATTAGCAGAGACAAATGAGCATTTTTCGCTAAGCCGCTGGGATTTTTTCCCTTCACTGCACACCTCATTAAATTTAGCGGGCGGAACGCAAATTATGGCAAGCTATACTAGGAGAATAGAACGTCCTGACGGCGGCGATCTAGAGCCCTTTTATACATGGTTTAATGCTAATAATGTTCGAATAGGTAATCCAAATCTTAGGCCTGAATTAATTGACTCATATGAATTAGGATATCAAACATTCCTTGGTAGTGTATCTATTTCTAATGATTTTTATTATCGATTTACTCACGATAAAATTGAACATATAAATTCAGTTTACGCAGAAAATGTAACGTTAAACTCAATTGCAAACGTTGGATCTGATTATTCCCTGGGGGGAGAATTTATGATTCTATTTAATCCAATTAAACTATGGGAATTTAATTTAATGGGTGACATATATGATTACAGAATTACGGGTGCAATAAGCAACGAATCTTTTTCAAGGGAAAGCGTTAACTGGAGCATAAAGAATAATAATGTTTTTAAATTAGCTGCGGAGACAGACCTACAAATAAACACAAGATATTTCAGCCCATCTGTTTCAGCACAAGGCACCTGGGGAGGTTTTTTTACGACCGACCTGGCCGTAAAGCATAATTTGTTTGAAAAAAAGTTATCTTTGACATTACAAATTGGAGATTTATTCCGCACCGGAAAACGTGAGTTTACATCACAAGGTATGGACTTTTATAATTATAATTATTTTACAAGACAGTCGCCGACAGTTATGCTTAATATGCGATATACATTTAATAATTTCAAAGAAAAGCAAAATGCAAACCCTGATCAGCAGGATAACGGCAACAGTCCTGATTGAAAGCAGCAAGACAAAGATTGATAGTTCATGGATAAGAGAATACAGTACAAATATTTCTTTCGTTTAACCAGTATTGTGACTGAAATTTTACCGTCATCGGGCGCAAAGATACTCGATGTTGTATTCAAGAATTTGCTAGGTAACAAAGTACTTTTATTATTTCTTAACAACCTAGCAGCGGGACAAATTAATAGGGTAAAGGAATTCAAGCGCATACTTGTAGTATCTGATTTGAACATAGGCGATGCAATTATTTGTTCTAGCGGGGTTACTGCCTTAAGAAGGATATTTCCAGATGCCGAAATTGACTATGTAATTAAAAAGTCCACTACAGATTTCTTTAGCGGTAATCCTGAAATTTCAAATTCATTCCCGATATTTGAAGGGGCTCCATATCCAACAGAAGATGACTTAACCAAGCTATCGCTAATAATTAAGAGCAAAAAGTATGATCTTGCTGTTAATTATAGTCCGATGATAGATGCTAAGATTTATGGGAAAATTAGCGTAATTAATTACTCTTTAATAACTGCACAATTAGTTAGAAATGAAATGTTTGCAGAAACCATAAATAATATTTCTTACCGCGCATACCATCTTATAAGTGATTTATTTCCAGAATATTTACGAGAAGGTAATAACGATAGTTTTGAAGGTGCAAGTATATACCTATCAAATGATGCTATCGAAACGGCAAACAGGTTTTTATTAAGTAATAGTGTTTCAGGTGATTATCCGGTTATAATGTTTAACCCGGAAACTTCGGCAAGATATACAAGATTGCCATTCAATGTTCAGGTTGATTTGCTAAAAAGGCTTACTGAATTAGAATGTACAATTTTACTAGGTTCCGGTCACTTGGAAAAGGATATAGAACAAAAACTTTTATTATCTTTGCCAAATGAAAACAGAGAAAGAATTGTAATAGTGCCTTCAACATTTAAACTTGACGCATATACTGCGCTAATAGATTTATCGGATATTTATATAACCGGAGATACAGGTCCTCTGCATTTAGCTGCGGCAAGAAAATATTCAAGCAGTGATGGCTCTAGCTTAAGAAATAAGACAGCAATATTTTCAATTTTCGGAGGAACGCCATCTCGTATATATGGATTTGATTCAAAAACTAACGGCTTTATGGCAGCAAACCAAGACGCACCGTCACGGGCATTTATTGCTCCAAGTCCGTGCAGGAATATAACTTGCATAAATAAACTAGCAAAGACCTGCAAGACAGTGCGATGTTTTGAGTCGCTTGATATTGATGAGATAGTTTCCGAATCAGCAAATCATTTGGGGAATGCTAGTAAATACCGCAGCGTAAGTAGCAACTCGCTAGTGTGACAGTAAAAACAATATTATTTTAAGAACTAATCAAATATGAATACATTCTGGTTTTTGTTAATTGCATATATAATGGGCTTCATGTCTGCAATCCCAATTGGGGCCTCACAAATTGAAATAGCAAAGCGCACCTTGAATAATCATCGCGGTGCTGCATATATGATAGCACTTGGTTCTGCTTTTTCAGATGTTATGTATGGCTTTATTGCAATGTTTGGAGTTGCGCCGTTTTTGGAAGAAAAAATAGTTGTTGCAGTATTTGGTCTAGTTGCTACACTAATTTTATGGCTGCTTGCATATTTTACTTTTAGGGATGGCTCAAGAGCAAACATGAATGAGTTGAGCAGTCCCAGCTTAAAGAATAAGAAATTATCTCTTGCTATTGGTTTCTCACTTGCAGTTACAAACCCGATGATGATAATCTGGTGGCTAATTGGAGAGAAATTTATTAGAGGCTTAGGACTAATTACAAACTTTACAACGAACACAATCCTGCTTTTCCTCATTGCCGGAGGTTTGGGACTTTTCTCGTACTTATTTACACTAGCTAACATTTTACATTTGACTAAAAAGTTAATTTCAAATGAAATGATGAAGAAGGTTAATTATGGATTAGGTGTTGTACTTATTTTATTGTCTTTTTACTTTCTTATTAGTTCAATTCACAAGCTCATACATTTGTAACATTGTTTCTAACAATATTCTGTTTAAGCGGAAAATCTTTTCAATAGCTTTTCTTATAAAATCAATCTTTCATCTTCATTTCATAATCTATATTTAGATTACACCCATTAATTAACATAATAATTTAAGGAGTTATATTATGAGAGCTTCAAAAGTTCTTGATCTATCTTTAGTGGTTGCAATAATATTAGTTGCAGGTATCAATCTCTTCGCACAGGAGAAAAAGATTACTAAGAAAGATGTTCCTGCAAATGTAATGACAACATTTCAAAAAGCTTATCCAAAAGCTGTAGTTAAAGGAACAAGTATTGAAACCGAGCATGGTAAAAAGTTTTATGAGATTGAAAGCATGGAAGGCAGCAAGCATATTGACTTATTAATTACTTCTGCAGGGAAAATTACTGAAATTGAAGAAACAATTTCTACTGATCAAATTCCAGGAAGCGTTATGAAAACTCTTGAGGCTAAGTTTAAAGGATTGAAAATTGAGAAAGCTGAAAAAGTCACACACGATGCGGTATCTGATTATGAACTTGTAATTGAAAGCAAATCAGGCAAGCATGAAGTTAAATTAAATGCCGCAGGTAAACTATTAAAAACGGAAAAAGTCGGTAAAGAAACAGACAGCGCCGATTAGAAATATCCAAATAGATTGCGCCACATTCCTAATTGCTTTAATTTTGAATGTGGTGCTTTTTAATTACAGACAATAAAATGTAAAGTCCCAATGAAAAAACTTATCTCATTAAGCCTACTTATTTTTTTATTTCAAATAAGTCCTTACGCACAAAGCGACAGTTTATCTTTAAGCAAAGCAATTGAAATAGCGTTAAGAAACAATCAGAATATAACACTTGCAAATCAGGAAATACAGAAAAGTAAATCTGTGCTTAAAGAAGTAAGATCAAATTTATTCCCCTCAATTTATGGTACAAGTCATTATATCTACGCGCCTGAAAATGGATATGATCCCGTTGTAACAAATGGCGGGGAATACGGACTTCAGGTAACTGCAAATTATGATATTTTTGACGGGGGTATAAGGAGATCACAAATAAATCAGGCTAATGTTAATATTCGGGGGAAAAATCTCACTTTAGAGCAAACGAAATCGGAAATAAGATATTTGGTTAGAGTTATATATTATGAGATATTATCGGCAAAAAATGAACTTAAGGCTCAGAGAAAAGGGGTAGCAGAATTAACCAATTATCTTCAATTGCTTGAGCAATTAAAAGCCGGCGGCGTTGCAACCGAAAGCGATGTATTAAAAGCAAAAGTTGATTTGAATAACCTTCTTATTACACTTGAGACTTCAAAGCAAAGTATTGAAAAGCTAACCTTTGATATGAACAATTTGTTAGGTAGACGAATTGAAGCGTCTCTAAATATATATGAGGAATTTCCTTCAGATACAACGTCTCCTTTAGATTCCGCTTCGAATAAAATGATCGATCTTGAGTTAGTGCAAAATGAAGCCAAAGCAAGCAGCTATGATATAAATATTGCAAAAGGGCAAAGACTCCCCAAGCTATCAATAATGGGAGACGCAGGGGTTTTGGGAGTAAAGCCAAACAACATTAAACAAGATGCAGGTTATTCATTATTCCTGACATTTAGTGTACCGCTATTTACATGGGGTGGAATTTCTAGTAGGATTCAGCAGGCAGAGATTACGCAAAATCAGGCGTTAACAAAGATTAATATAACTGATCGTGCACTTCAAACTCAACGACTATCTATATTAAGCGAGATTGAACTTGCAAAGAAGAATATGAAAAACTATCAATCGTCTATAAAAACAGCAAAAGAAAATTATACTTCTTCAGAAACACGTTTTAAGGGAAGAAGCGGTACTAATGACCGACAGTATTAACTACTAAATTATAAATTGTCGTAGGTGAGTTTGCATTTGTTTGCCACATATATCCTTCCGGCTCTAGCCAATTGCCAAGGTTTACTCCTTTAAGATGAACTTCATTATTATTTCCGTCAACAATTATGGTTCCGGATGTATGCAAGTAGCCCTGCCCATATATGTTTTGCATTGAAGTTATTACAACCTAAATTGAGCGATTTTTATGTCATTGCGAGGCGAAGCCGAAGCAATCTCATACATTGTAGAGAGATTGCCACGCACCATTCGGGTGCTCGCAATGACAGTAAAAAAGAGACGCTGTAGAAAGAATCGCTCAATTTAGGTATAACTTTAATAGTTCGTTATCGGAGTTTTTTAATATATTTGTGACGGCATCAACTCAAATTTCATGAAGTTTGAAAGAAGAATTGCTAAATTACATGTAACAATTTTAATTTGTTTAAATGAAACTATTTGATGTCCCCCAGTTCTATAAAAGTTCTTTTATCTCAAGGATAAAAGATTTCCGGAAGTTGAGCGATCCTCGTAAAAAGGATTTCTCCCCAACACTATTAGATTTCGGCCCTGTTAGATTTTTCATAGCTCGTCATTTTGGTTTCTGTTACGGAGTTGAAAATGCTATTGAGATTTCATATAAAACCCTTGAGCAAAACCCTCAGAAAAGAATTTTTCTTTTGAGTGAAATGATTCACAATCCAGGAGTAAATATTGATCTGACCAATAGAGGTGTTCGATTTATTATGGACACATCGGGCAGACAGCTTATTGATTGGAATGAACTTCAGCCTGAAGATATTGTAATTATTCCTGCATTTGGTACTACGATTGAGATTCAAAATATTTTTAAAAATAAGGGGATTGATCCTTACCGCTATAATACCACCTGCCCTTTTGTTGAAAAGGTATGGAACCGTTCGGTGCAATTAGGTAATGAAAATTGTACTATTATAATTCATGGCAAACATAATCATGAAGAAACACGCGCGACTTTTTCACATAGCGTTCAGAACTCACCAGCTTTGATCATACGAGATTTAAAAGAAGCTGGGCTCCTTTCATCAATTATTTTAGGTGAAAGAGACAAAAATGATTTCTATAAACTATTTGCCGGAAAATTTTCAGAGAAATTTGATATAGAAAATGAATTGAACAAAATCGGGGTAGTAAATCAAACCACCATGCTTGCTAGTGAAACAGAAGCTATAGCAAATCTTTTGAGGGAAACTATGATTAAAAAATATGGAATTGAAAACCTTAATGAGCATTTCGCAGATACGCGCGATACTTTATGTTACGCAACTTACGACAATCAAGAAGCAACCTATGGATTGCTGAAAGAGAAAGCCGATTTCGCAATTGTTGTGGGGGGATATAATAGCAGTAATACGAGTCATATTGTTGAATTATGTGAAGAAAAATTGGAAACTTATTTTATTTCCTCTGAAGAGAAAATTATCTCAGCTAATGAGATTAAGCATTATAATTTCCATTCCAAACAAGAGATTAATAAAATAAATTATCTACCGAGAAAAAATCCAGTTGATATTATCTTAACAAGTGGAGCTTCTTGTCCTGATGCAGTAGTCGATAGGATTCTTCAAAAAATTCTTTCTTTTTTTAATAATACCCGGAATATTGAAGAAGTTATAACGGAGGAAATTATTAGAGATACTAACAATAGTTAGCAATTTAATTTTATTAGTAACGCCTCTTCGGTGAATCGGTTACCGAAGAGGCATAATTATAAGCAAGGAACTATTTTGCGAATGAACTGAACGGCTTTGAAACCGGAAATAAGCATGTTTCGTTGTTACATGGTTGATAATTTAACTCACCTTCAATTCTAATCTTTCCCTTGAATTTTTTATTAGTTGGTTTTAATTCAGCCTTTATCGTTATTTCATTTTCGAATAGAGCTAGTTCTGATTCTGAAAAGCTAAGTTTTTTAAGAATCGGCGGCGGATAAGTTATTTTCACAACTTTGAATTCGTGGTTGTCTTGAAAATTAACTGATGTCGGAGATAAATTACTATCGAAGGGCTTATCTGAATTTATATGCCAACCTTGCTTGATTTTCATGACAAGAAATACATCAATAATTCCATCCTTTTTCAATCGAGTCAGTGAGGTTTTTACCTTAAGGTCTACAATTTTCTCAGGAGAAATATCCTGAGAAAATAGATTTTGCATGAAAATACAGAGAAACAATATAGACATCAGCAAAAATATATTTCGTTTCATATTAATTTCCATTCCCCTATACATTAATTAGTTTTTTGCGTTGATGCTTTAGCCGGAACATCAATATAATAGGCTTGAAGAATTTCTTTTGTGGAGTTATTCTGTACCCATGCGACAACAGACAGATTATTGCTATCTATTTTGTCAGTTTTAGCACGCCAGCCAGTAAATCTAACATTTGGACGCCAGGAGGGATCTTTTGTCGGGTCACTAAGGTAATTTGTTAAGCCCTGTTCAATTTTATTAAGGTCAAAAACTTCATTATAATTTTCGGAATTATTTTTTAGAATTACTGCAATTTCATTTCTAGAGCCAATAAGATTGCGAACAACATAAATTTGTTTATCCACCCCATTTCCGCCTAAATAGTCAATTGATTTTTCAGCTAGCGCCAAATGAAGAGAAGCATTTTGGACGGGTTTACCTTTAATATCCAATTTTACATTTATTAGCCTTTCGTTTTTTATGGCGTTGCCAGTAATATGCAATTCAGGTTTTTCATTCATCATTTTTGTAATTGCTAAATTATAAACATTGAATCTGTTTTTTAATAAAAATTTAGGTCCGCCACCGGTAATCTTTTCCGTGCCATCAAAGAAAACTGTAGGGGTTCCGAAATTTCCACCGTAATATTTATAACGTAGAAATGATTGCGGGTTAGTAAGCGGATCAGGCCCAGGAATATGGACGTGATATTCTAAAATTGCTAGGTCTTTCCGTGGGTAATAATTTGATAACGCATCAAATGCA
>JAJYSI010000046.1 GCA_021793635.1 Bacteroidota bacterium | reverse complement strand
ATGCTCGCTGCATTCTTAAAACTGTCGAAGAATGAACCTCCGCTTCTGGTTGAAGTAGAGGTATAATAATTTCCGTATGCCGTTCCTCTTTTCCTATCAATCATAATATAAACGAATCCTGCTAAAGCACCACCAAGATGCGCAAGATGAGCAATATCTCCGCCTTGAGGTAATGAAAAGAATTCAATCAATACATAAAGTGCAACAAAATATTTTGCTTTTAGCGGAATCAAGAACCAGATAAAAATATACCTGTTCGGGAAAAGCATGCCGAACGCAATCAGTACGCCGAATATTGCGCCGGATGCACCGATTGTATAACCAAGCGGTTCATTGAACAGAGGCGGGAAAACTAACTGAGAAATTCCCGCAACGATTCCGCACATTAAATAAAAGATAAGAAATTTTTTTGAGCCCCAGAGATTTTCCACTTCCATGCCGAACATCCACAACGCAAACATATTGAAGAAAATGTGCATGAAACCTGCATGCATAAATTGGTAAGTAATTAGCTGCCATGGATAAAAGCCGTAACCGAGCGGTATTAACGCAAAATATTTTACGATTAAATCATAAAAAGTTGCGCCGTAGCCAATGCTTATTTGCTGACCAAGCATCTCGATCAGAAACACAATACCATTTATTATCATCAGGTTTTTTATTACAGGTGGGAAGAATCTGAATCCGCCGAACCCTGAAGGTTTATAATAATCACTCAAAACAAATTTCCTTATAAAAAATTCAACTCCGGCTCATATAATTCTGAGCCGGATTAAAAAAAAACTATCTTCATTTAGAATATGAAGTTAAACAAAATCGGATGCATTCAAAATGCTAAGCTTCACTTAACGCAGCAACGCCAGGAAGTATCTTTCCTTCAAGAAATTCGAGCGAAGCACCGCCGCCGGTGGAAACGTGCGAGACTTTTTCTTCCAATCCCGCTTTACTTATTGCAGCAGCAGAATCACCGCCTCCAATAATGGTTGTGGCTCCTTTTGAGGTTACCTCTACCAGCTTATTTGCAATTGCAAAAGTTCCTTTGGCAAAATTGTCAAATTCGAATACTCCCATCGGACCGTTCCAAACAACTGTTTTAGCTTTTGCAATTTCCTCACAAAAAAGTTTAACGGTTTCCGGACCAATATCCAATCCCATTTTATCTGCCGGAATTTTATCAACACTTACCACAGTTGAAGGTGAATCGTTGCTAAATTCATCCGCAACTACTTCATCGACCGGCAATAAAAATTTAACTTTAGACTTTGCAGCTTTTTCCAGCACTTGTTTTGCCAAGTCAATCTTTTCTGCTTCCAATAAAGATTTGCCAATCTCTTTTCCCTGCGCTTTGAAAAATGTATAAGCCATTCCACCGCCGATAATCATCGTATCGACTTTATCAAACAAATTCATAATGACATCAATCTTACCGGATATTTTTGCACCGCCTAATATTGCGCAATATGGTCTTGCCGGATTTGTAATTGCATTTCGTAAATACTGAAGTTCTTTCTGCATCAGATAGCCTGCTGCACACTGCTTAATATATTTTGTAACGCCTTCGGTAGAAGCATGAGCACGGTGCGCACTGCCGAATGCGTCGTTTACATAAACGTCTCCAAGTTCAGCAAGTTTTTTTGAAAATGCTGCATCGTTCTTCTCTTCTTCTTCGTGGAATCTTAAATTTTCAAGAAGCAGAACATCGCCGCTTTTCATTGAGTCTACCATTTTCTTAACTTCATCGCCAACGCAATCAGGTGCAAGTTTTATGTCTTTACCAAGCAGTTCGCCAAGCCTTTTAGCCGCCGGCTTCAAGCTGTATTTGGCATTTACTTTTCCTTTTGGTCTTCCAAGATGACTCATAAGAATTGCTTTGCCGCCTTCTGAAATAATTTTCTTTATCGTAGGAAGCGAAGAGACTATCCTGATATCATCAGTTATGTTCAAGTTATCGTCAAGCGGTACGTTAAAATCTACACGAACTAAAACGCGCTTGTCTTTTAAATTTAAATTATCGATTGAAAGTTTACTCATATTCTTCCATCCTTTTCTTGATAAGTTTTATCAGTCTAATTTAATTTTGTAAAGATCTGCATGCTGAAAGCCAAGCAGATGTTCATATTAGAAAGTTATATATTGATATAAAAAACAAAGACGAAGCAAATACTTCGTCTTTGAATTAAATATTAAGTTTACTTTACTATCTTCATTAGTAAGTCGGCTACTCTGTTTGAGTATCCCCATTCGTTATCGTACCATGAAATAATTTTGAAGAATCTTTTCTCTTCTTTAAAATTATTTTGAAGAGTAGCCAGGGAATCATAGATAGATGAACGTTCATCATGAACGAAATCAGTTGAAACAACTTCTTCGTTGCAGTAGCCCAGAATGCCTTTTAAATAAGTTTCCGAAGCTTTTTTCATTAGCGAATCGATCTCTGCAATTGAAGTATCTTTTACCGAGCGGAAAGTTAAATCAACAACAGAAACATCTGCGGTCGGAACTCGGAAAGACATTCCGGTTAATTTTCCTTTAGTCGAAGGCAAAACTTCGCCAACGGCTTTTGCAGCGCCGGTGGTAGAAGGGATAATATTGATAGCTGCAGCTCTTCCGCCTCTCCAGTCTTTCTTTGAAGGTCCGTCAACAGTTTTCTGAGTTGCTGTGTAAGAATGAATTGTGGTCATCAAACCTGTTTCAATTCCGATTCCTTCTTTTAAAAGAACATGAACTAACGGCGCTAAGCAGTTTGTTGTGCATGATGCATTAGAAATAATATTATGCTTTGCAGGATCGTATTCCTGATCATTTACACCGAGAACAACTGTCTTTACATCGCCTTTACCCGGAGCGGAGATAATTACTTTCTTTGCGCCGGCATCAAGATGACCTTTTGCTTTATCAGAGCTTGTAAACAATCCGGTTGATTCTATGACGTACTCAACTCCAAGTTCTTTCCAAGGCAGCTGCGACGGCTCTTTAGTTGCAGCGACGCATTTAATTTTGTTGCCATTTACAATAAGAACATCATCAGCCTCAACACTTGGAGAACTTTTCTCGGTTGCAAGCTGACCTTTAAATTTACCGTGAACTGAATCATATTTTAATTGGTATGCAAAATATTTTGCATCGGTTGTAACATCTACTACTGCAACTATATCGATTTTATTCCCCAATAATCCTTTATCTACTATTGCATTAAAGACTAATCTTCCGATTCTACCAAATCCGTTTATACCTACTTTAACTGACATTCTGAAACTCCTTAATTGAATATTAAAAATGCAATGCAAAATTACCTAAAGCTCTAACGAATTTCAATTATTAAATGTTCATTCACACAACAAGAGTTTATAAATGCGATTATTTAAGAGAATATGCGGTTAATTTTCTTAAAATTAAATCCTTAATTTTGATTTTTAAAATAAAGAACCCCCATGAGCAGTACGTCATGGGGGCTTTATTTAACGAAGGCTGATACGAGTTAATTTTTTGTGGACAATTTATCCGACTGTTGTCAGCATTTCTTTGATTCCAACTTCACTCCCTCCTTGCGAAGCCGGAAAGAAAGCCTACTTAGTTAACATCATCTTCTTCGTTATATTCACATTAAATCCTCTTAATTGATAAATGTATATCCCGCTTGCCAGATTGCTTGCATCAAAGGTTACTGTATGATAACCTGCTGATAGTTCCGCATCCAAAAGAGTTGCAACTCTTTCACCAAGGATGTTATAAATCATCAAAGTCACTTTTTCTTGATCCGGTAATCCAAATCTTATCACTGTTGAAGGATTAAATGGATTCGGATAATTTTGCGAAAGTACAAAGCTTTTCGGAATAGAATTGTCGGAACCATTTGTACCTAATCCCGGTTCAATTGCAGTTACCTTTTGCACTGTTCCGATATTCATATCGGAATAATCTTCACCGGATACAAGCGCAACTACGTTTGACTTACCGGTTGAATCTGTAACTTGCTGGACGTGTGAATTTATCGCCGAGTCTGTTCCAACAAATGCAGTAGTAAATCTATATCCGCTGTATCCTCCAATAAGATAAGGAACCACATAATAATTTCCGGGAGAGAGACTGTCGAATTTAAAATATCCGGCGGTATCGGTAAGCATACCTTTTTTCCATATACCGCTGCCTGTAAAGAGATCGATCCAAACTCCCCAGCGCATGCCGGTTTCACCGGGATCTTTTATTCCATTTCCGTTTGCATCATACCAAACTATTCCGGATAATTCTGCCGGAGTAACTAATAAATTATCAGTTATACTTCCATTTTGATATGTTACAGACATTTTATTTCCTGCAGTATCGCTGATCTCGCAGCTTGAAGTAACAAAACTTAAATTGCTGCTTCCTGAAACTGATTTAAAATTAAGATTTAGTAAAATTCCATTTCCAATGTTCAAAGGTGAAATGTCAAACCAACTGATTCTGATTTGACTGTTAACGGCATTTTCTATGAAGTTTCCGGTTGTAGGATTATTTGAACTTCCGGTAAAAGCAAGCATGTTTGGATCATAGCTGATTGCCAAACTGATAGCACCAACTCCATTAAAATTGGAGACATAAATCGGCACGGATATGCTGTCCTGATTTTGAACTGTTATGTCATGGATGCTAATAGAAATTTGGGCATCAGCTAATCCCCAAAATAAAAATAGACTAAAAACTAAAACTAGGATCTTTTTCATTTAAGATTTTTATTTTTTCCGCATCATATTTTTTCAACTAATATGCCATTCCCAGGCTTTTAATACGGGCGATATTCAAGACAAAATATTTTCTTCTTTTCCTACCATGTTCCAAAGTAAGATAAATACCTAAATGTTGTTTATTTTTAAGATGAAATTTCTCCTTGTAAAAAATTTAGGAAAAAGCTTATGTGCGGCAGATTTGAAACTAAACCTTCGGTTCAATCACTTGTAAAAAAATTGAAGGAGTATGACGTTGAGCTTCAGTTAGAATTTGAAAATGAAAAGAATAAATCAATAAATATAGCGCCGACAGAAAAGATATTTTCAATTTCTTTTTCTAATGAAGCTTATAAACTTTCATTAACAAATTGGGGAATAAAATTCAATTCGGATTCGCCATTAATATTCAATTCACGTATTGAAACGATTCTAGAAAAAAGATTTTGGCGAAGTCTTTTTGAAAAGCAACGAGCAATTGTTCCAATGTCCGCCTTTTATGAGTGGAAGAAAGAAGGGACAAAGAAAACTCCGTATCGAATATTTCTTCCCGACGAAGAAATATTCTTTGTACCAGCGCTAAATTATTTTGATAAGGATAAAAATATTTTTACTTCGCTTATAACCACTACACCAAATGATTTTATTAAGCCAATCCACCACCGTATGCCGGTAATTCTAAAAATAAAGGATGGAATAAAATACCTTACCGATGATGCCAAGCTGAATCTATCCCGGTGCATTCCTTATGAAGGAAAGATGGAGATGGAAAGAGCATTAATATAAATTTCAAATAAGCCAAGAAAAAATTGCTAAGTTGTTAGCAAGAATAATTTAGAAGAGAATATTAAATGAATAAAACCGGGAGATATAGATCAATTTCAAATAATGTCCTCTTAGGAAAATTGTCATACGATGACCATCTTGAAAAAATATTAGATAAAGAATAGAACAGTGCTAAATTAAAAATATAATATAATTGGTAGTTCTCTATACAGACATTGAAGCTTATCCCCTTTCTTGTAGATGCTGTATGTGTTATATTTTCATTTCAAAAAACAGAAAATTATAGGATGCAGTTTTGAGAATTTTAGTTTGTAATGATGACGGAATTGATTCGCCGGGAATTTCTGCACTTGCAGAATCATTGAAGGAAATCGGAGAAGTAATTGTTGTTGCACCGCAGCAGGAACAAAGCGCGGTCGGTCATGCTATTACAATGCAGATACCTTTGCGGGTTACAAAGTCTTTTAAGAACGGAGAGTTTTTTGGTTATGCCGTTAACGGCACTCCGGCAGATTGTGTGAAAATCGGAATTAGAAATTTAATGGATTCACCGCCCGATCTTGTTGTCTCCGGAATTAATCACGGCTCCAATACTGCGATAAATATTATTTACTCCGGCACAGTTTCAGCCGCACGGGAAGCGGCTATAATGGATGTTCCGTCTATGGCGGTGTCTGTAACAAATCATGCAGTAACTGATTTTAAGTTTGCTGCAAAAGTATCCAAACTATTGGCTTCGGAACTTAATCATAGAGAAATTCCTAAAGGAACTTTACTAAACGTGAATGTTCCTGATGTCCCACCGGAAAAGATTGAAGGAATTATGCTGACGAAGCAGGGAAAGTCAAAGTGGGATGACATCTACGAACAAAGGATTGATCCGTTCGGCAAAGATTATTTCTGGCTTACCGGAAAATTAATTGAGACTGATAAGGAACCGGAGTTCGATCAAGTTGCCATTAAGAAAAATTATGTTTCGGTTTCTCCAATTCATTTCGATCTTACCGATTACGATACTTTTGAGAAAATGAAAACCTGGCACATTGAAAGGATATTAAATGGCAGACATTAATTATTCACCATTGTCTATAAAAATATTTCAGATTGATGCTTTTACCGATAAGCCTTTTGGCGGCAACCCTGCAGGTGTTACTTTCGGGGATAATCTTTCCAAAACCGAAATGCAGTCGATCGCAAGAGAGATGAATCTTGCTGAAACAGCTTTTTTATCAAAGTCAGACAAAGCTGACTACAACCTTAGATGGTTTACTCCAACAATGGAAGTTGACCTTTGCGGGCATGCAACTATCGCATCTCTTCACTTCTTAAACGAAAACGGTTTGTTAAAAAATAATTCTGTAATAAAATTCGATACGCTTTCGGGAATCTTAAAATGCAGAACGGAAAACGGAAAGTATTTTATGCAGGTACCTTTATTCAAGGCAAGAGAATATAATGAACGCAGAAAAGAAATTTTGGAATCGCTCAGCTTGACTGAAAATGATCTTGATAAATCGGTTCCGTTCATAATGCTGGATAATGACTACCTTTACATTTACGTCAAAAAGCTTTCTACTTTAAAAGAAATGAAGCCGAACTTTAAAGAACTTTTAAGGCTTCAAAAAGGACTTAACTTTGGCGGCGCTGTAATTTTCACTCTTGAAACTTTTGACAAGGAAAGCTTTGCTCATTCAAGATTCTTCGCTCCTTACTTCGGTATCGATGAAGACCCGGTTACAGGCTCTGCAAATGGTCCGCTTTTAACAGTACTGGACAAATTAGGTTTCATAAAAATCGGTGATGAAGAAATTAATTTAACATTTGAACAAGGAGATATAATCAATAGGCGAGGAAGAGTTGGTGTAAAATTCATTCCAACTGCTAAAGAGCTGTACATATCCGGTAATGCTGTTACCGTTCTAAAAGGCGAAATGTTTTTATAATTATCCGGCAAATTCATGTTTAACTTTGAAAGAATTAATTTAGATTTATCGTTCCCTTCAATCTTATTCTTTCTTTTTTTGATTTTGCTTGTTGGTTACGCAATTTATTCCTATCGATACACCATTCCGGAAATTTCGGGCGGGAAAAAGATTTTTCTGATAATTTTAAGATCCCTTGCATTAGCGCTGCTTCTTTTCGTTTTCTTTGAACCGGTACTTACACTTGCAAAGAAAAAAGTTCTTGAGCCGGTTAACTTAATTTTTTTGGATAATTCACGCTCAATCCGGATTAATGATGGCACAAACCGTGAACAAACCGAAAAAGATTTTGTTGCCGGACTTAAGCAAAACAATTTAAGCGGCAACTCAATGCTCTTTACTTTCGGTTCGAATGTAAAAGGCATAAATTATGACAGTCTACAAGATTTAAACTTTTCAGAAGGCAGTACAAACTTCGCAAACATATTTTCCAAAGCGGCAAAGATAAATCAAAATATTTCTTCCGTAGTTATTGTCAGCGACGGCGATATCAATGACGGTTCCGATCCGCTGCACACCGCTGTTAAAATGAACATTCCGGTTTACACTGTTGGCATTGGTGATTCGACAGCAAGAAATGATGTTGCCGTAAAGAACGTCCTTTTTAATCAGATGATTTACGCCGCAACTCCGACTTCAATTGTAGCCGCCATTACCAATACAGGATTCGCAAACAAAAATATTACTGTTACGCTTTACGAAAACGATGCCTTTGTTCAGCAGAAAAATATCACACTCAGTCCGGACGGAATTCAAAACGTCGGCTTTACTTATACTCCTAAAACAGGCGGCGAAAAGAAGCTTGCCGTTGTAGCTTCTAATACTCCCGGCGAGTTTACCTTTGCAAACAACAGAAAAGTATTTTATATAAATGTTCTCAGCAACAAAGTAAAAGTTCTTGTGCTGGCTGGAAGTCCCTCCTCGGATGTTTCCTTCGTAAAAAATACTTTACGCTCCGATGATAATTTTTCTGTTAGTTCAATTACTCAAGTTGCGTCTGGAAAGTACGTGGAGCGTAGTGAAGATCAGCAAAGACTAATTGACAGCGCAAATGTTTTTTTCTTGATCGGGTTTCCTTCAAAAGAAACTTCACCGCAATTATTCCAGTCGGTAATTAAAGAGATCACCGAAAAAGATAAACCGTATTTCATTTCACTTTCAAGCGGAGTTGATTTTTCAAAATTGAAATTGCTTCAAAGTGAGCTTCCGTTTATTATTGGAAACATCAGTAATGATTATCTTGAGATTCAGCCGGATATTTCCGCAAGCCAGCAGGAAAATCCTCTGCTGCAGAACAATGCGGCAAATCCAATTGCTGCTTGGAATAATCTGCCGCCGATTTATCAGCCTAATGTTGAAATGACTGCTAAACCGGAAAGTGAAATTATTTCAAAAGTAAAAATCAATAATGTTCCGATAAACAGACCTTTAATTCTCACAAGAACTCTCGGAAGTAAAAAATCAATAGCAGTTCTTGCAAAAGATATTTGGCGGTGGAAGCTTGAAACTGCTCCTCAGAATCTTGATTTGTTCGACAGATTTATAATCGGCAGTGTTAAGTGGCTTAACACAAAAGAAGATCACAAACAGGTTACTATAAAAACTTCCAAGAAATTATATTCTCCCGGCGAACAAGTTGATTTTAATGCCCAGGTTTATGATCAGACTTTTAATCCGGTTTCGGATGCGGATGTTAACGTTAAAATAAAATCCGGCAGCGATAATTACGAAGTAAATCTGAATCCTCTTGGCAACGGCTTATATGAAGGGACTTTTCAAACTAATAAACCCGGTGATTATACGTTTGCCGGTGACGCAACCGTGAATAATACTAAGCTCGGGACAGATAATGGTAAGTTCAACATTGGTGAAGTTGATATCGAGATGCTGAATCCAAGAATGAATTACAATTACCTTTCGCTGCTTTCAAACCAAACCGGAGGAAAGTTTTTTTATAATTCAAACTACAAGCAGCTTTATCCAATCTTAAAAGAGTTGAATAAGAAATCATCTAAAGATAAGATTGAGGTAAGCGATATAAACCTTTGGTCGAACGAATGGCTGCTGGCAATTGCTATTTTACTTTTCGGTCTTGAGTGGTTCTTTAGAAAGAGATCCGGAATGCTCTAAAAATTAAAAGATTGCATGAACAAGTAATTTAATTGATGAGTATTGTAACTGAAATATTCGATTTCTTTTTGCCTCGGTTTTGCCCGGCATGCAAACGAAAGCTGACAGATGAGGAAAGGTTTGTCTGTCCGGAATGTATGAGTAAAATCCATAGAGTTTCTTCCGATAGACTACAATTCGAATTCAACAAAAAATTTGCTGTAAAGAAATTTATTTCAGGATATACTTCGCTTTACCTTTTTGAAAAAGATAAAGAACTTCAGAGTATTGTTCACGCATTAAAATATAACCAGAAGTTTTTATTCGGAAAATTTCTTGGTGAAAAACTTGGAGAGACTTTTCGAAATTTATTTGAAAACTGGAAGATTGATATAATTATTCCGGTACCTCTTCACCATTTGAAGAAAGCCGAACGAGGTTATAATCAGTCTTCTTTTATTGCAAAAGGTATAAGTAAATCATCCGGAGCCATAGTAAGACAAAACATTTTGAAGAGAAGAAGATTTACACAGTCTCAAACGACTATGAATATAACCGAGCGAGAAGAAAATGTAAGCGGCGCTTTTATAATTAAACATCCCTTAAAGGCAGCAGGCAAAAATATATTATTAGTTGATGATGTAATAACTACCGGTTCTACAATAAATGAATGCGCAAAGGTGCTTATTGACAGTGATGCTGGAAAAGTTTATGCAGCGTCAATAGCAGTTGCTGATTAGGTAGTCATTTGCTTATTGTTCTTTCAATTGAATTATTTTAAGTTTCTTGAGGATTTAAATTTTAGCCCACAAAAATGATGAAGAAGGAAAAACTTTTAGAATCTCTACTTAATGGTTCTTGCAACAATATTAGTTTTCAGATATGATTAGTTTAGTAGAAGCATTCGGAATTTAAATTTGAAAGAAGAAAAGGTAGTCATAATATTTACGAACATCCCGGAATTAAGGAATTAATTAATATCCAAAATTACGAAGGTAAAGCTAAACCATATCAAATTAGACAATTTCTTAAACTGGTAGAAAAATATAATCCGAAGCTTGGTGAATGAAATGAAAGATTATCATATAAACATATTTTATAGCGACGAGGATGAAGGCTATATTGCAGATATTCCGGATTTGGAATTTTGTTCAGCTTTCGGTAAGACACTTGAAGAAGCTTTAACAGAATTAAAGATAGCAAAAGTACTTTGGCTTGAGACAGCGAGAAAAGAAAAAAGAGTTATTCCGGAACCAAGATACAAACCTGCAATTTACCAGTTGCATTAAAAGCCGTTACTATTACATTCTTTCCGGTGCACTTACACCCAAAATAGTAAGTCCGTTTTTCAAAACAATTTTTGCTGCAAGCGCAAGAGCTAATCTAGCCTCGGCAAGTTTTTTTTCAGAGCCAAGTATTCTGCAAAAAGTATAAAACTTATGGAATGCTGCCGCGAGTTCTTCAAGATAAGTACATATTCTGTGAGTCTCAAAAAATTCCGCACTTAACTGCACTTCATTTTTGAACAAGTGAAGTTTCCTTAATAAATGCTGCTCTTCGTCGGTTGAAAGTAAATCCAGATTTTCAATAGAAGCATGTAGATTTTCCTTTTCAATCATCTTGATTATCGAACATTTACGAGCATGAGCATATTGCAGATAAAAAACCGGATTCTCGTCGGATTGCTTTTTGGCAAGAGATAAATCAAAGTTCATATGCGTAGTTATGCTTCGCATATTGAAAAAGTATCTTACAACATCGGCACCAACTTCATCAACTAACTGATCTAATGTTATGTAGTTCGCTTTTCGGGTTGACATTTTAACAACCTCACCGCCGTCCATAATTGTTACAAACTGGTGGATCAATACTTTTACTTTATTTGGATCGTATCCGAGAGCCTTCAAACCGGCAAGGACGTCCGGGTAAGTAGCATTGTGGTCGGATCCGAAAATATCAATCATCAAATCATAGCCGCGGTTAAATTTCTCTACATGGTAAGCAATATCAGGCAAACGATAAGTTGGTTCTCCGGTTGATTTGACAATTACTTTATCCTGTTCATTGCCAAGCTCGGTTAGTTTAAGCCAAGTAGCTCCGTCTTTTTCGTATGCAAGGTTTTTACTTTTGAATGTGTCAATCGTTTTTTTAATTTTTCCTTCTTCGTAAAGCGAGTTCTCATTAAAAAAGACTTTATGAATAATCTTTAAACGTTCAAGCGATTGTTTAATATCTTTAAATATTTCAGCTTCCGCTGTTCTCTTAAAAATTCCTTCGGCAGGTTCTTCTATTAATTTATTCCCATGCTCATCGTGTAGGCTTTTTGCAATATCTTTAATATACTCGCCTTGATAATAATCTTCCGGAAAATCTATTTTCTGTCCAAGTAATTCAAGGTAACGAAGTCTTACAGAGTCACCAAGCACGCGCATCTGTCTGCCTGCGTTATTAAAATAATATTCTCTGTCAACTGAGTATCCAACCCACTCAAGCAAGTTTGCAATTGTATCTCCGAAGACAGCATTTCTTCCGTGCCCGACGGTTAAAGGTAGAT
>JAJYSI010000045.1 GCA_021793635.1 Bacteroidota bacterium | reverse complement strand
ATATAGTAATTACTTAATAAACAATCAGGTAATTACTAAAGATGAATTTGAAGATATGCATAATACTGCGGTTGAGTCAATTAAGAATACATTAAAGTTGGCTATATCACCTGAGATTTCTCCACGGATCAGCCTTCAATCAGAAATAATTGGAGATTTGATGTTTTCAAATAAAAAGATTGAAAAGTTTGATGACAGAGAGCCCGAAATTCTTCTTTCAAAGGAAGATAATCCTCGTGTAAAATCTCTTGAGAAAAAAGTACGGTATGGATTTGATGATGAAGATAAACCGATTTCTAAAGCAAAATTATTTTTGTATCGCGATGCTTTATTTGAAGCAATTTTACATAGAGTATACATTGACCCTACGATGGTAATTTATGGGGAAGAAAATAGAGATTGGGGAGGCGCATTTGCTGTATACCGCGGTTTAACTGAGGCGCTTCCTTACCACAGATTATTTAATTCGTCTATTTCTGAAGCAGCTATTGTTGGATCTGCTACAGGTTATGCAATGTGCGGCGGCCGGGTTCTTGCGGAACTTATGTATTGTGATTTTTTAGGACGGGCAGGTGATGAAGTTTTTAATCAAATGTCAAAATGGCAAGCAATGTCGGCTGGAGTGCTCAAAATGCCTTTTGTTCTGCGTGTTTCCATTGGAAATAAATATGGCGCCCAGCATTCTCAGGATTGGACTGCAATAGTTGCACACATTCCCGGGCTAAAGGTAATGTTTCCAGCTACACCGTACGATGCAAAAGGAATGCTTAATTTGGCTTTAAGCGGGAGCGATCCCGTAATATTTTTTGAAAGCCAAAGGTTGTATGATATGGGCGAAATGTTTGTTAAAAGCGGTGTTCCACAAGGATACTATGAAATTGAAGAAGGAGAACCTGTCATTAGGAGGGAGGGGAAAGATATAACAATCGTAACAATTGGGTCAACATTGTATACTGCGATAAATGCAGCAGAAATCCTTGAAAAGGAATTTCAGCTAAGCGCTGAAATCATAGATGCTCGATTTATTAATCCACTTAATTATGATAAAATTATTGGATCTGTTAAAAAAACCGGGAAAATCATTTTAAGCTCTGACGCTGTAGAACGTGGATCATTTCTGAATGTAATAGCAACTCAGATAACACAACTAGCGTTTGATTATTTAGATGCTCCCCCAGTGATTGTAGGCGCAAGAAATTGGATTACTCCGGGAGCTGAAATGGAAGAAATGTTTTTCCCGCAAAAAGAATGGTTAATAGATGCAATTCATGAACGCATTTATCCTCTACCTGGATATAAGGCATCAACTAACCAGACCTTAGGGGAAATGAATAGACGAAACAAAAAAGGTATTTAATAAAAAGTGAATTAATTATGAAAACTACAGCATTAAGATTATATGGCAAAAATGATTTAAGGCTAGAGACTTTTGAATTGCCTGAAATAAAAGACGATGAAGTCCTTGCTAGTGTTATAACCAATAGCATATGTATGTCTGACTATAAAGCAGTTATTCAAGGTGCAGACCATAAAAGAGTTACCAAGGATATAGCAGAGAAGCCAATAATCATTGGCCATGAGCAATGTGGTACTATATTAAAAGTTGGAGAAAAATTAAAGGATAAATTTAAAGAGGGAATGAAATACAGTATACAACCCGCAGTCAACTATCCGGGTAAGGAAAGTCAAGCAGTTGGTTATTCTTATCAATATGTTGGGGGTGATGCTACTAAAATAGTTATTCATTCCGAAATTATGGAGATGAATTGTCTTGTCCCATACTATGGTGATTCTTTTTTCCAAGCATCTCTTTCGGAGCCGATAGCATGCATATTGGGGGCATTGAAATCACAATATCATGTTAAAGCTCAACAATATGAACATGAAATGGGGGTAAAAAAAGGAGGCAATTTGGCTCTATTGGGCGGAGCCGGTCCTATGGGACTCGAGTTTCTTGATATCTTATTACATAGTGAAAAGAAACCACAATTAATAGTATTGACTGATATAGATCAAACCAAGCTAGATCGGGCAGCAATACTATTTCCACCGGACTCTGCTGTACAAAATGGCGTAAATTTATTTTATGTTAATGTTAGTAATAAAGATTCTGTTAAAAAGTTGATGAATTTATCAGGTAATAAAGGCTACGATGATATTTTTGTTATGGTACCTAATGGAGCGGTTGTAGAACAGGCTTCAATGATTCTGGGGTCAGATGGATGTCTGAACTTTTTTACCGGTCCTACAAAACAAAACTTTACGGCGCCCTTTAATTTTTATAATGTACATTATTATGGTCATCACGTAATTGGTTCAGTTGGTTCAACCACAGAAGATATGCTGGATGCTCTGGATATTATAGGCAAAGGAATAATTAATCCGGCAATAATGATTACGCACGTTGGCGGTATAGACTCAACCGCAGAAACGATACTAAATCTTCCTAAGATTCCGGGAGGCAAGAAATTAATATATACAGGTATTTCTTTGCCACTGGTTGCTTTGGAAGATTTTGAAGCAAAAGGTGAAATTGATCCTTTATTTAATTCTCTTTCACAAATAATTAAGAAGACAAAAGGGATTTGGTCTAAAGAAGCTGAAGATTATTTGCTCAGTCATGCTACGCCTATTGATATAGAACAAAAATAATTTAATTTTTCTTTTGCAAGTCATTTTTATTTGTCAGTTAAACATTAAAAAACAAGGATAATCATGAATAATTTGTTGGTTCTAATTAATTATGGACAAAGCTATTGGCTGGATAATTTAACGCGTGGGAAAATTAATAGCGGCGAATTGAAAAGAAGGATAACAGATGAGGGACTTCGCGGAATTACCACAAACCCAAGTATTTTTAATAATGCTATTTCGAATAGCAAAGATTATGACAATCAGATGATTGAACTTTTTAATCAAAAAAAACAAGTTTATGAAGTTTATGAAGAACTTGCTATCAAAGACGTTCAAGACGCCTGTGACATTATGCGGCCGGTTTTTGATAAATCGGATGGAGTAGACGGATTTGTTAGTTTTGAAGTTTCTCCTCATTTAGCCCATGATACCGACGGGACAATCAATGAGGCAAGGAGGTTACATAAGAAATTAAATCGTAAAAATTGTTTCATTAAAATTCCTGCAACTGATGAGGGTATTCCTGCTATTGAAGAAATGCTCTATGAAGGTGTAAATATAAATGTTACTTTAATTTTTTCAATTCAAAGATATAAAGCTGTTGTAGAAGCTTATTTAAAAGCTCTTGAACGAAGGGTTACAGAAGGTAAATCAATTAAAGATATTCGATCAGTCGCGAGTTTTTTCTTAAGTCGAATTGATGTCTTAGTTGAGCGACTTTTATCTCAACTTTCATTTCAAGAAAAGAAGCATGGTGAATTACCATATTCTAAAGATCTATTTGGCAAAGCAGCAATAGCAAATGCAAAACTAGCGTATCAAGCATTTGGTAGAATTTTCATTGGCGAAAGGTGGAATGCGTTAAAAAGAAAAGGTGCATATGTCCAAAGACCATTGTGGGCAAGTACTGGTACAAAAAACCATGAATATAGTGATGTTCAATATGTCGAACCACTCATAGGGCAAAATACTGTAAATACTCTTCCGGATGAAACTATTGCTGCTTTCGCAAATCATGGTGTCGCTGTAAAAGATACAATATTAAATGATATTAACGGCGCCGAAAAAGTACTGCTTGATTTGAACAAGTTAGGTGTTGATATTAATGATATCGGTCAGCAATTGTTAAATGAAGGGATTAAAAAATTTGAGGAAGCTTATGATATGCTGTTGGGCAATATAAATGCGAAAAGGGAAAAAATTATTACGGGGAACTAAATCAAGTAGCTTAAACTATGATTATTTTTTTTTGAAAAAATAATTTTTATAGATGTAATTTCCCCCTTGAATCATGACAATAATTTGATTCGAACCAATAATTGTCTTGACTAAATTTTTACGACTTGAAAGTAATACTTTTTTCAAAATAATTACGTATAACATAAAAAAATAATTTTATAAGGTCAAATAAACTATGAAAAGAAGTGAAATAAATTCGATTATTACCGAAGCAAAATCTTTTTTTGAACAACATCAATTCAAATTACCTGAATGGGCTGATTGGTCACCAGAAAAATGGAAAGGAACGTATAATAAGTGTTCTGAGATCATTGATAATAAACTTGGCTGGGATATAACCGATTTCGGAAGCGGTGAGTTCAAAAAATATGGTTTGTCTCTTTTTACTATACGTAACGGCAATTTAGGCAAAAAAGATAAGGTGTACTGTGAGAAGATCATGATAGCTGATGAAGAACAGAAGACACCGTTACATTTTCATTGGAAAAAGACCGAAGATATCATTAACAGAGGTGGTGGTAATCTGGTTATGGAACTTTATTTGCCTACTGTTGACGATAAATTATCTAAAGAACCAGTGAAAGTTAGTATTGATGGTGTGCTAACAACGGCTAATGCTGGAGAATCCATTATTTTAATACCCGGTCAAAGCATATGTCTAAAGCCCAGAGTTTACCACACGTTTTATAGCCAGAAAGGAAAAGGGAGAGTGTTAATAGGAGAAATTAGTGCTGTAAATGATGACGCTAACGATAACCGTTTCTATGATAAGATCGGCAGGTTTCCTGAAATCGTTGAAGATGTAAAACCAATCCACTTGCTCATAAGCGATTATGTAAAATACCTTTAATCAATATTAATATAAGTATTTTTTTATGTCAGAAAAGATTATAGTTTCAGGAGTCGGTTGTTGTCTAGTTGACGTTTTATTTAATGACATAGATTTTAACAGTGATACCATCCGACCTTTTCTTTCCCAAAAACGCGGCGATGGGGGTTTAATCCCAGGTCAACTTGTTTTCAAGGAGGAATTTGAAAAATTTTGCGGAACTGATCTAGATGAGGTTTTGAGTCGCATTACAGGAGGAAAATATTATGATAAGATTAATATTGGTGGACCATCGATTGTCTCTTTAATAAACGCAGCTCAACTAACTGATAGAGAACATTGTGAAGTTCGATTTTATGGACGTGGAGGAAAAGATGAGATTGGACAATACCTACTTTCAACACTTAAGAAAACACCAGTAATTCTGAAAGATTATAAACTTATTGATAATCGAACTCCATCTACAGTTGTATTATCTGACCGTTCATACGATAAAGGCCATGGAGAACGAATGTTTATTAACTCAATAGGTGCCGCCTGGAATTACGAACCTGATGAAATAGATGACGACTTTTTTAGCTCCGATATTGTTGTCTTTGGTGGCACTGCTCTTGTACCACAAATACACGACCATTTGACAGCCCTTTTGAAAAAGGCTAAATCAAAGGGATGCATCACGATAGTAAATACAGTTTTTGATTTCAGGAACGAGAAGGCAAATCCTTCAAAGAAATGGCCGCTGGGAGAAAATGATGAAAGTTATAAAAATATTGATCTGCTAATCGCCGATCAGATGGAAGCACTACGCCTAAGTGGCGAACACGAACCTGACGCAGCAGTCAAATTTTTTATTAGGGAAAAAGTTTCATCACTAATAATTACTAATGGATCAAAAAATATCACTGTGTATTCTGACGGTCATTTTTTTGGAGCTGCAGATATTATTGAAATGCCAGTTTCGCATAAAGTCACGACTGAACTTGAAAATTATCAAGATGGTGATACTACTGGTTGTGGTGATAATTTTGTTGGTGGCGTAATAGTATCAATCGTTGAACAATTACAGAAAGGTGTCAACCATCCGGATCTTCATGAGGCTTGTAGCTGGGGAATAGTTTCAGGCGGCTTTGCCTGTTTCTATATTGGAGGAACTTATTTTGAGGAAAGTGTAGGTGAAAAAAGGAACAGGATTATGCCTTTCTACGAGTCCTATAAAAAACAGATAACAGGTTGATTTTCGTAAAATTAAGATTCCCGGGGCGAGTAGGATTTGCCACTCTTAACTGCTTAACTATTCGGAAGTGTAGTAAACACTGCCATAATCATTATACTGCTTTCTGTATAGCCCGATTATTTTTCCCTTATATTCTTCCGAATACCCTCTGTTTGATTTCCTTCCTCTTAATTTATGTATTATCCCTTTTATCCCTCGGCTTTTATTTTTTTTATTATCCGAAATGTTTGTCTATTGCTTATTTTCAGTAGCTCGGCTGCCTCTGATATTGTCAATTTATTTGACTCTACTTGTGTAACTATTTTTAGTCTATCCAATTCTCCCAAACTCATTGTCAGTATTCCTTTCATTTTGAGGCTTCTCCTTTTTTGAAAACCTCAAGTTAATTCCCTTTTTACTGACATTTCTACTTTGCTGAACACATGATATTCTTAATTTGCTATTACACATCAATTAATAAGAAGAAAAGACCCTTGCTGTCTCTATCCTTTTTTTTAATACTTCATAATCGTCTCTTTTGTTCATATTAAAAAAAGTATCTTTTTGGTAAAAGGGGAGAGATTCAGCATCGATTATTTCTGCGCCGGCGATATCAATTAAGCCTAAAACTTTGCAGCCTCTCTTTTTTTGTTCTGTGTCTCTGCCTTCTTCATTTAATTGATGTGAAAGTATTTTCTCGGCTAAAGGTAGTATAGATTTATTATAAACCCCGCACAACTGCTGAATAAATCCGTCTGCTTTTGCAATAGTAATTGGTTTATCTGTTTTATATTCGATAAGATATTTTATCATTTTTTCCGTCATTAAAGGTATATCGCAAGAAATGACGAAATTTTTTTCAGTAGAAGAATAGGTTAAACCTGAATGAATTCCTGCTAACGGACCCATCTGTGTGTGTATATCTTTATATATATCTAAACCAAGGAATTCATATTCGTCCGGAGTATTTGTAATTAAAATTACTTTTGGAAAAATATTTTTCATTAAATCTCTTACATGTTCAATAATGGTTTTACCGCCGATTTTCATGAAAGATTTATTCTCGCCCATCCTTATACTTTTTCCGCCGGATAAAATTATTCCGCTTATATCATTATACATTCTGCTGTTTCTCCAATGCGCGGATTCATTCTATCTTCTTCGACAATTATAAGGCAATTGGATTTTCCCATTTCGGCAAGATTGCCGGAAGATTGATTGCCCACCTTTTTAACGTAATACTTTCCTTCATCATTATAACTATATACCCCTCTCATAAAATGTCGTTTAGAATCTTCTTTCTTTAAGTCATCTTGTAGTGTAGCTGAGAATTTATTATTTATTTTCAGTTTAAATAAATTGAGGATATTTTGCTCTACAAATAAAAAGAAATTAACCAGACTTGAAACGGGATTTCCGGGTAGACCAAAAATCATTGTTTTGCCCTCATTAAAAGAATAAGTCCCGAATAATAATGGTTTACCGGGTTTTATTTTAACCTGCCAGAATTTTGTTTCTACTCCAAGACTTTCATATACATCTTTTACAAAATCAAACTTACCGAAGGAAACTCCGCCTGTAGTTATTAAAATATCGAGTTCACTTTCAAGCGCCCATTTTAATCTATCGTGAATAAGCTGTTTATCATCTTTCGCAATTCCAAAATTTACCGAATGCATGTTTATATTGCGGATAGCCGCAATAATAGAATATAAATTTGAACATCTAATCTTATCGCCTGTTGGTGTTTCGTGGATATCTACAAGCTCATCACCCGTTGCAAGGACGCCGATTCTTAATCTCTTAAATACTTTTAACGTAGATCTTCCGCAGGAGGCTGCAACTGCAATATGGTGAGGCTTTAATAGAGTATCCTTTGGAATTGCTAATTTACCTTTTAATAAATCTTCTCCCAGCTTTCTGGTGTTTATCCCTTTTGCGAATCGAACATCCTTTTTTAGGTTGACAAAATCATTTTGTTGTTCAACATCTTCTAAAGGGATAACCGTATCGCATCCGGAAGGCAATTTACTGCCCGTCATGATGCTGATAGTTGATTGTTCATCTAAGTCGTAATCGTTAAATTTTCCAGCGGGTATTTCACCGGCAATCTTCCAGGTTTTAATATCGCTGTTAAATTTAATAGCAAAACCATCCATAGCGGAATTATTAAAAGGAGGCAGGTTTATATCAGAGAAGACATCTTCTGCTAAAACACGGTTCACCGAGTTTAATAAATCAATTTGTTCTGTTTTCAGGTTTAATTTATTAAACTCTGTTTGAATAATATCCTGTGCTTCATTATAAGTAATCATAGCGCCTCAAGGAAAGATGGGTGATGGAATATGGAATATGGAGTATGGAATATGGGAAATCATTTTAAATATCTTGGCATAAAAAAAGATTTATAGGGCAATACTTTAGCATTTTGCTGCCCTTATAATACAGTTAGATAACCGTAATTTATTAGTTGGAAACAAAATTGCAAAACACGAATAGCCTCTCGTAATTGTCCTTGAACCGCAGAGCGGTGACACATTAGTAGACAATTATCGAAAGAAAAAAAATAAAGCTCCGGAGGAGCGACATATTGCCTATTAAAATAATGATTTTTATATAATGGGTTTTTGTGCCGCCGCTCTGTGGCTCTTTTATTGCTTTTGTAATTTTATCTACTAATGTGCCGCCCCTCCGGGGCTTTGTTATAATAATGAATTAAAGGCGCTTCTAAAAACTTCAACACCTGCCTGCTGGTAGGTAGATTCTCTGCATTAAATTTTTATAAAAAATAGTTTTTAGATGTACTCTATAATAACTCTTTCCTTAGGAAATATAAAGTCTAGAAAATAGTTATCGGATCATCCACAAATATTTGTCCTCCGGTAATTACTTTTGCAAATATACCTTCGGTTGGCATTACGCAGTTACCGACTTTTACAAATATAGCGCATTTTGTATGACATTCTTTACCTATCTGGGTTATTTCCAAAACGGCATCTTTACCGATTCTAATTTTAGAGCCAATCTGAATATGCGGAATATCGATAAACTCAGTTGTTATATTTTCAGCAAAAGCACCCGGTCTTAATTTAGGCAAACCGGCTTTTCTCATCTTATCAATACTTTCAACGGCGAGAAAACTAACCTGCCGATGCCAGTTACCAGCATGTATGTCTCCTTCAATACCATGATTTTCAATCAACGCTGCCGAAGGAACATTGGTTTTGGGAATTCCCTTTTTTTTACTGATAGATATTGCAACAACCCTACCGCTTATAATTTCATCCTGTCTTTTTTCTAAAATATCATTTTCAATTAATGATGTTTCCATTTTTTCAACTTTATATTTTTATCTATTATAATATTTAATCTTGTGCTTTATAACTTCCACTTTTGCCGCCTGTTTTGGACAGCAATTTTATATTTGAAATTCTAATCGATTTATCGAGAGCTTTGCACATATCGTAAACAGTTAAAGCAGCTACAGAGGCTGCTGTAAGCGCTTCCATTTCAATTCCCGTTTTACCGACTGTTTTAGCGAATGTTTTTATCTCCACAGATTTATTTCCATTGTTGAGTTTTAAGTCGACATTTACCTTTGATATTTGAATATTGTGGCACAGAGGGATTAACTCTGATGTTTTTTTAGCTGCTTGTATACCTGCAAATTTTGCGATAGCCAGGACATCACCTTTAGCGATCTCATTGTTTTTTATTTTGGTGAAAACCTCCTCAGAGACAAATACTTCTGCGGATGCTTCAGCTGTTCTTACCGTATCTTCTTTCGAAGACACATCGACCATTTCTGCTTTGCCTTCCGAATTTATATGTGATAATTCGTTCATTTATCCACCTATACTTAGCATATTATTTTCTTCGAGTTTTAGCAGTTCATCAACTTCCGGATGAACTTTCTTCTTTAATTGCAATGCATTCTCTATCAAGCCGCAGATATCATCATCTGAATAATTTTTATTATTTAATAATTCTTTAAAGCTTAACTCATCTTCACCTGAGGAGAATAGGCATAATTTCATTTTGCCCCGGGCGTCAATTCTTAATCTATTGCATGTTTCGCAAAAGTGGTTGGAGATAGAACTAATAAAACTAACTCTTCCGGTATGACCATTAATATGAAAATCTTTCGCCACAAGATTTTTGAATGATGTAATTTCAGTCAATTGATATTCTTTTTCAACAATATTTTTGATCTCTTTATAACTTATAAATCCGTCACGGTTCCACCGGTTGTTTCCGAAAGGCATAAATTCAATGAACCTAACGTTCATTTTAGTATCTTTTACGAGATCAACAAAATCAATTATCTCATCATCGTTAACAAACCTCATAACAACGACATTTATCTTTATGGGCTGAAATCCAAGCTCTGATGCTTTTTGGATGGATCTAATTACAGACTCTAAATTATCCTTCCCGGTAATATATTTGAATCTTTCTGGTCTTAAAGAATCGAGACTTATATTAAGTTTATCGAGCCCGAAACTTTTCAAACTGTCAAGCTTATCTTCAAGTAAAGTGCCGTTTGTAGTTAGTCCAAATTCAAAATCGTATTTTTGCTTTAATAGGCTTACGGAGCTAAAAAAATTAATTATATCTTTACGTACTAACGGTTCTCCACCTGTAAAACGAATCTTTTTTACTCCCAATTTTCCGGTGAAAATATTTATTAACCTTAACAGTTCGTCATAAGAAAGTATTTCATTGCGTTGAAGCTTTTTAACTTTTGAATCGGCAGGGTTGCAATAAATACAATTTAAATTGCACTTATCGGTAAGTGATATCCTTAGATAATCATGTACTCTTTTAAAATTATCTTTTAAGGTTTGCATATATGATAATTGAGATATCTTATTTGTCTTCTTTATCCATTACATCGTCAATCCAACTCATAGCCGCCATCATCGAAGGCAGACCTATAGTAGGAAGCGAAAGAAGTACAGCATGCTGCATTTCCTTTTTTGTAACGCCTACTTTAATGGCTTTTCTGACATGAGAGTGGAAAGCGCCTTCTAAACGGGCGCCGGCAGAAATACCTAATTTAATTAATGCGCGGGGCTTCTCGTCAAGGGGTCCTGCGCTGTGAACCGCATTGCCTAACATTTCGTATGCATTTGCTACTTCAGGATATTCCTCTTGAAATTTCTTAAATCTTTTTGGGATTGCCATAGTAGTTTCCTTTAAAAATTGTTATTGATTTGACAATTAGAATTTGTGTTAAGTCTAATAAAGTTGATATTGATAACAAAACCTTACATTTATAAATATCAACAATTTTGCCAGAAGAAAAGCTAAGAATTAGTGATAATATTAAGCTTTTTCTTGAAGGCATTCTCACTACTAAGAATTGGCTTTATATAATTCCTTTATTCGGAAAGATGGGGATACATTCTTAATTTGCTATTACACAATAAAGTTATTAAATCAAATGGTACTGTTTTTAATAATTTAACTGCCTATATTATTAGTAGTATGAAATTTTATTTTTAAGGATACAAATGGCAAAAAATATTATGGATAGAATAACTATTGACGAAAAAATATTAAATGGCAAGCCCTCTATTAGAGGAAAAAGAATCGCGGTTCAAACTATACTTGAATTTCTTTCCGCTGGTGAAAGTGAAAAAGAAATATTAAAGCAATATCCTTCATTAGTAAAAGAAGATATTGCTGCATGCCTTAAATTTGCATCAAAATTAATGGATAGAAATTACATCTTTAAATCTGTTTCATAAATGAAAAAATATCTTATTGATGTAAATCTTCCATACTACTTTTCACTCTGGAATAAAGAGGAATTCGTTCATCAAAAGGATATAAATGATGAATGGACTGATGAACAAATTTGGAATTATGCACGAACTAACAACCTCACAATAATAACTAAAGACGGGGATTTTTCTCATCGGATAATTTTACATGATCCGCCTCCTAAAGTAATTCATATCCGGTTTGGAAATGTAAAAATGAAAGAATTCTTTAGTATCCTTTCTTTCCTTTGGAATGATATACAAGAATTGAGCGATAAGTCTAAGTTAGTTAATGTGTTTGAAGATAGAATAGAAGCTATTGAATAAATAGTAAGGATTATTATAGTATTGCCATTTATCCGCCACAGGCGGATTGTTTTTTGTGTCAAGATATTTCAAATTTGTTTTACATATTCCATGTTCCATCAAACATATTCCATTGCGGCTTGCCGC
>JAJYSI010000044.1 GCA_021793635.1 Bacteroidota bacterium | reverse complement strand
AAACTCACCTATACCCGGAGCATTCATCGCGTTGATGTGCATATATCCTACTTCGCCATGAGTATCCTTTATTACTTTGTGGATGTTATGCGTAAGCCAACTAAAATATCTTAATTGCGGATTGTTCTTTATCGCCTCTACATCATATGTTCTAGCGCCTTCCGCTGAAGGTTTATTGTTGACCGTTACAGCGACTTTTTCTCCTTCGGTCACCTGCAAATATTTGAAATAATCATCCGGTACTTTTATTTCCTTACCGTTTATCGCAATTAAATAATCGCCTTCTTTTACATCGATATCGGGACGAACGAGGGGAGACTTCAAATTTAAATTGTATTCAGTCGGTCCATAGATCTTCCCAAACTTATAGAACGGAGAATTCCCGTCTTTAACAAAATCGCATCCAAGCCAACCCGTAAAGACAGTCGACTTCGGAGTCGTCTCAGGTCCCATATCTCCGCCGCTGATGTATGTATGAGACACACTAAGCTCACCAACAAGCTGAAGCAGCAGCCAATTCAAATCGCTTCTTGATGTTAAATAGGGAATGTCGGCTCTATATCTATCGCCGATAGCTTTCCAATCAAGGTTGAACATATTAGGATCGAAGAAAAAGTCTCGGTACCATCTCCAGGTATCATTAAAGATTTGTGTCCATTCTTTTTGATCATCCACCGTATAAGTCATTCCGTTAAGATTAAGCTTTTCCCCTTCGCTTTTTGACTTATATGCCTCATCCATTGAAGTAGTGAAAATATCGGCATTCCTTTGAACCAATAACTGCTCACCGTTTGTAGAGAGGTTAAAATCCTTAATCTTATCATTCAAAGTGACTTCTTTTTTATCTTTCATATCAAAGATGTGCAAGTCCCATTTAGTTTCACCTCCTGGTTTAAATATTTCACCATATTCATCTTCGGTAAATTTTGGAACAGTACACCATGCAACCTTACCGTTACCTGCTTTAAGATAAAAATCATTCCCTGGATCAACAGGAAGAGGATAGGTCCTCTCTTTAATTCCTGTTATATCAATCCTGAAGTCATTTGATACTTTCGGTTCATCCTGCATTGCCGCTTCATCAAAAGGAGGCTTCTCACCAGCTTGAAGCTGTACTACCATTACTTGCTGCGGATGAGCAATTATATGGTCGTCTTCATAAAAATCCATTTGAACATCAAAATTCCTGCTCGATAAATAATATAAATATTTCCCGTTTGCATCAAACACCGGATTTATGTTGTCAAAGAAATCGTCAGTGATAGCATATTTCTTATTTTGATCTAAACTATACAAAAATATTTCGTTGTTACGATTATATTGAACAAAACTGTAGCAGATCCACTTACTGTCGGGTGACCAATTATAATCGCTTACTTCCCAGTAAAATTCATCGTTCTTCATTTGATTTGATGTATCAATTTTTACAAGCTTTTTAGTGTCAACATCAACATAAAAAATTGCAAACTGCTTATTGCCGAACAAAATTTTCTTACCGTCCGGGGACCATAGCAAATGATAATCCGTTCTGTCTAATGTCTTTGTTAATTGAGTCCACTCTCCGCCCTTAATGCTTTGTATGTAAAGCTCATACTCACCAGATTTATCGGAAAAGAATGCAACCCATTTACCGTCTGGAGAAATTTGCGGATACATCTCTCTCGTTCCCGGTGTATTCGAAAGGTTCAAAGTGTTTCCTTTTCCTGTCGGAATTGCAAAAATATCCCCGCGTGCTTCAAGAGCTACTGTCTTCCCGTCGTTTGAAATATTCGTGAAGTGAATATAATCCTTCGGATTAATTACGCGGTCCCTCAATTCCCATTGATCGGATGGTACCTCAACTTCTATCTTTTTTGATTGATCGGTTTTCGTATCAAGAACATAAAGAAAACCGTCATGCAAATAGACGATCTGATCTTTATCATTTGAAGGATACATTACGTCGACGTCATTATAATTTGTTACTTGAGTGATTTCTTTTGTATCAAGATTTTCTTTGAAAATATTTGCAATTCCATTCCCTCTATCTGAAACGAAATACATAAAATTCCCGATCCACATCGGGTATGCATTCTTTCCTACATAATTCGATATGGGTGTAAATTTATTATCTTTAAAATCATACTCCCAGATATCAGTGTACCACCCGCCTTTATAGCGCTTCCAATTATATTCTTCAAGCCCTTTCCTAACGTAAAGGATTTTCGACCCGTCTGCAGAAAAGCTGCATCTTACACCTCGATCTAGGGGAAAACGTTCCGGTGCGGAACCGTCTTTATCTACGAAATAAAGATTAGGATCGCGCATAATGAAGTTTTCAAAATAAGAACGGAATACAACCCGTTTGCCGTCTGGTGTCCAGCAAATTGTTTGTGCACCTCCGGGGCTATAAGTAATCCTTTTGGGTTTCCCTCCATCAACAGGCATTACATAGACATTATAAGAGCCGTCATAACTCCCGGTAAATGCAATCTCCTTTCCATCCGGAGAAAATTTTGCTGCAAATTCATCACCTGGAAAAGTAGTTAATCTTGAAGCAGTACCGCCCGAAGAACTGACAGTCCACAAATCTCCTTCATAAGTAAATACAATTTTATTTTTATAAATATCCGGATCATGTGTGAATCGTGCTTGAATAGCAGCTAAGGAAAGATTTATAAAAAAGAGAAATGAAAATGCAATAGACAGTAGTAACTTTTTCATGGACAACTCCATTTTACTTTGTATTAAAAAATCTAAAAATAAAACTTTTGTAAAAATTTATACCAGAAAACATAACTATAACTTTTTAAACTTAAAAAAATCATTTTAAATCCTCGCCGTCACTCGTCACTCATTGCTAGTCACTCGTTACTCGTTACTCGTCACTAATTACTCGTCACTAATTTATCCGGATTTTCTCTTACAAATTAGAAAATTGCCTTAAATACTTCCCATCATTGCAAAAAAGGTATCTATCCCTTATTTAAAATTCCTCTAAAATCGCAATATTTGCCTATGGTACACTACTTGCCATTTTGATTTTAGTATCAGTTAAAATAATTAACATACATTACGCAATATATTTGTAGAGAATTGGAGGATATTGAAATTTTGTTTAATTTCTATTACAATATTCTATCACTTCAATGGACTTTGCGCAAAATATATTATTAATTAAAGATACAGGGTCGAAAATGATTTGGGTCAAAGTCAAAAATTTCATCTCGTCATATAACATTATATTGTTTATGATTTTTATTACCCTTGGCTGGGTAATTCTGTATACGTTCTTCATTATCTTAGCAATTATTTCTTTTGCACTTCACTGAAATAAAGTAGTAGTTTTCTTTCAGATTTTTCTTTGATAATGTAGAACAAATTGTTTCATCGATACTACGTGTCATCAACGGGAGTTTGATAAAATTTATCTTCCATTACTAAGTTTTTTACTTTTGTAAAAAATTATAGTATAAATCATTTTACTTTCACCTGCCCATTTTATAATTAACTTTTAACAAAATCTGAATGCACTCTGAATACACTCTGAATACACTCTCAATGCACTTCTCTTCCTATTGTCTTGGCTTATTCTTATATCTAACAACTACAACTAACCTCCCCCTTAATTCTTTATACTTCAGTGTCCTACTTTCAAACAATTGCCATCTACTACAAGGTATCTGGAGTGATATAAAACAATTTGCAAACTGAACTCTGAAATTATATGGTGAGATATATTGATGTGTGCAATAAAAATATTGTATAATTCGGTTGCACTATTATATATATACTGGATTTTAGAAAGCATAATTAACTGATAATCCGCTAAAAATCTCCCTCTTCCTCAATGCTTTCCTTCCATAATAAAATCCTTGTGTTAATTGTAAAATTGATTTATTGTTAATTCAAAAAAGTGACTCCTTGTATTATTGAAACCTTTTAAGCTAAAATTTGGAGGTTAACACATGATAAGAACCTTACTCAAAGCAATTATTATCCTTTCATTTGTATTTGTGTTTAATTCTTGCTCCTCGACTTTTTATCAAAGCACAAACAAATATACCGGCGAAGAAAAATATGTCGGAATATTCCCCGGTAGAAATGATAGCAAGAGGTTAAAAGAAATTAGTCAATCAATTCATCGTATCTCAAGTTTAGCTTTGTACGAAGTTTATGTTTTCAGTGACAGCAGTAACCTAAAAGTTTCTAATTTGAATGATGAAATAATAAAAGAAAAATCTGTTAAGAAAACCGGAATGGATAAAGCAACCTCGGGTACGGCAACTATTATTTATTCTTACAACGGTAAAGTTGCTTTACTTACTTGTGCCCACGTCATCGATTTTCCAGATACGATTATTTCATACTTCTCAGATGGGAATGGTAAATACACTGATAAAGTTGAGAGTATTTCCTTTAAGAAAAAACAATTTATTTATGCTGCCGGGTTCCCTAATGGGAGTGAAGTTAACGTTATTTTGATGGATAAGAAATCTGATTTAGCTCTGCTCGGTCAAAATTATTCTATGCGAAACTATCTTGATTTTCCGATACTAAATTGTCCTTTCGGTAAAGCAAAAGAATTGGATTTAGGAAGCTTTGTTTATATTATGGGCTTTCCTTTGAACTATAAAATGGTTTCTCAAGCAATTGTAAGCAGTGCTGATTTTGATAAAGAGGGCTCTTTTTTTGTTGATGCAGTTATTAACCAAGGGTATAGCGGAGGTGCTGTTTTAGCTATAAATAGTAAATCATCAAACTTTGAGCTCGTAGGAATTGTTAACTGGGTTGCTGAAGAAAACCAAAATATTATTGAACCGACAACACCCGATGAAAATATTGTTTACAATCCGCTTGTGCCTTACAAAGGGGACTTGTTTGCTAAACAATTAAAGATTGTCAAATATGGAATTACAAAAATTATCTCTATTGAAGAAATTGAAAAATTCTTAATGAAGAACAAAGACCATCTTACGGATGATGGTTATCGATTCCCAATTTTTAACTAATTCTTGCACAAATTTGACAAATGGTTTATTTAATATTACTTTTGCGCAAGCTTATTTTAGATATATGAAAATTAATAATAAATATCGTTTTACATTCTGTATGGGCACTACAATGCACACCCCGAAAACTATATACGGCGGCTGAAGCACGGTTGTGTAAATACAAACAAAAACTTAAAAAACCGGCTTCAGAAATGAAGCCGGTTTTTTTTTATCCTTATTTAGTTTGTCAATAAATGAAAGAAAAATAAAAAATGAAAGTTCTAAAATTTGGCGGCTCTTCGGTCGGTGACCCGAAACGGATTAAAAATGTTGTCAGTATTATAAAACAATCAATTCAAACTAACAAAAAAATTGCTGTCGTATTTTCGGCGTTTCAAGGCGTCACAGATGAATTGATATCCTTAAGTAATATGGCTGCCTCAGGAGACGGTGAATATTTTGAACGCTATAAATCACTTGAGAAAAATCATATCCTGATTGCTAAAGAACTTCTTAATGTTAAAACCCAAAGTAACACTCTCGCTAACCTAAAATTGAACCTTAACGAACTTGAAGATGTTCTTCATGGAGTATTTTTAGTCAAAGAATTATCGCCAAGAACTTCGGACTTTATCCTAAGTTTCGGCGAGAGACTTTCTTCTTATATTATTTCTCAAATCTTAATTGATAATGCAGTCGATTGTGAATTCCTCGACAGCCGCCAGATTGTTAAAACGGATGAAAACTTCGGAGCAGCAAAAGTTGATTTCATAACTTCTAATAAAAATATAATAAAATATTTCAAATCGCATAAAAAACTTCAGGTAATAACAGGATTTATCGCTTCAACAAAGACGAACGAAACAACAACCCTTGGCAGGGGAGGCTCAGACTATACGGCTTCTATTTTTGCTTCTGCGCTGAATGCAAAGGAAATTGAAATTTGGACTGATGTTGACGGCGTTCTTACCGCAGATCCCAAAAAAGTTAAGAAGGCTTTCTCTTTAAAAAATCTTACTTATGAAGAAGCTATGGAGCTTTCGCATTTCGGCGCAAAAGTGATTCATCCTCCTACAATGCAGCCGGCTTTAGATAAGAAAATTCCTATCAGAATAAAAAATTCTTTTAACCCGGCTTTTAATGGAACGGTAATTAACGGTGTGAGTGAAGCTAATGATTATTGGATTAAAGGTATTTCTTCAATTGATGAAATTTCTTTGATTAGAATTCAAGGTGGGGGAATGGTTGGCGAAGCAGGACTTGCACAAAGAATATTTGCCGCACTCGGTAGTAAAAGAATAAATATTATTTTAATTACTCAAGCCTCTTCAGAGCATTCGCTTTGCCTTGCTATCCTTCCGAATGATGCTGATTCAGCAGTTAAAGCAATCCAAAAGGAACTTCACTATGAAATAAATGAAAAGAAGATTTATGATCCGATAGTCGAGAACAATTTATCGATTATCGCTGTAGTTGGCGAAAATATGCGAAATAAACCGGGACTTTCCGGCAAGGTTTTCCAAGCACTTGGGAAAAACGGAATAAACATCGTTGCTATTGCTCAAGGCTCATCGGAATTAAATATTTCAACTGTCGTTTCAAAAGATAACGTTGCCAAAGGTTTGAATGCTTTACATGATGCCTTCTTCCTTTCGATTACTAAAACAGTAAATCTTTTTATTGTGGGCACCGGCTTGATCGGTGGAACCTTGCTAAGACAAATTTCTAATCAGGCAAATTTTCTCGCTAAAGAATATTTGCTTAATATTAAAATAATTGCTCTTGCAAACCGGAAGAAAATGCTTATCGATTCAAATAGCATTGATCCGGCTGAATGGGTAGAAAGAGTTGCTAATTCCGAATCCAAAACGAATCTTAGCGAACTCGTTGGAATGATGAAAAAACTTAATCTTCCGAATAGCATATTCGTAGATTGCACTGCAAGCGAAGAGGTCGTAGATCAATATCAAGATATTCTTGACGCAAGCATCTCAATTGTTGCGCCTAATAAAAAAGCTAACTCTCGAAGCATGGAATTTTATCTAAGCCTTAAAAAGTCTGCTCTTTATCATAACGTCAAGTTTATGTATGAAACAAATGTTGGAGCGGGGCTTCCCATTATAAATACAGTTCGAGATTTAGTCTCAAGCGGAGATAAGATAATTAAGATCGAAGGAATTTTGTCCGGAACGTTAAGTTATCTCTTTACGTCATTTACTAAAGGAAAATCTTTCAGCCAAATTCTAAAGGAAGCAAAAGTTAAAGGCTTTACTGAACCTGATCCAAGAGATGATTTGAATGGTTTGGACTTTGCCCGCAAACTTTTAATCCTCGCCCGTGAAGTCGGTATGAAAATGGAACTAAGCGATGTGAAGGTTGAAAACATTGTACCGTTAAAAGCAAGAAATTCTAAATCAGTTGATGACTTTTTTATAAAACTAGAAAAATGCGACGATGAATTTGAACTAAAAAGAAAGAATGCCGAAAATCACGGAAAGGTTTTACGCTATATTGCAAAATTAGAAAATAGTAAAGCCGAAATATTTTTGCAGGAAATAGATGAGAAACATCCTTTTTATTCCTTATCTGCTACAGACAATATTATAGCTCTTACCACTAAGCATTATAAAGAACGACCCATTGTTATCAAAGGCCCCGGTGCCGGCGCTGATGTTACCGCAGCCGGAGTGTTTGCAGATATTATTAGAATTTCTAATTATTTAATTTAAACAGCAAATATTATTTTAATAAAACAATAACTAAGAGAAGAAAAATGGAAAATAGCTCAAAAATACCGGTCGGAATTTTAGGAGCCACCGGAAGTGTTGGACAAAAATTTATTTCTTTACTCGCTAATCATCCATGGTTTGAAATTACCGAAGTTGCCGCTTCTGAAAGATCTGCGGGAAAAACTTACAAACAAGCGGTTAACTGGGTATTGTCTTCACCGCTTCCTGAATTTGTAGGGGAACTCACTGTCAAAGAATGCGAACCGAATCTGAAATCCAAAATTATTTTCTCGGGTTTGGATTCAAGTGTTGCTGGCCCTATCGAAGAAGCATTTGCCAAGAAAGGTTACTTCGTTGTTTCTAATTCGAAAAATCACCGCATGGATAAAGATGTCCCTCTACTCGTTCCAGAAATAAATGCAGACCATCTTGAATTAATTAAAATTCAAAATTATAATGGCGGCTGCATCGTAACTAATCCAAATTGTTCCACTATCGGAATGGTGCTTGCTCTTAAACCGTTACACGATAACTTCGGATTGGAAGCTGTAAACGTCGTTACTATGCAGGCTTTGTCCGGCGCCGGTTATCCTGGCGTCGCAAGTCTTGATATTATTGATAACGTGATTCCATTTATTTCGGGTGAGGAACCTAAACTTGAAAGTGAACCTTTGAAAATTTTAGGTATTCTAGATAAAGATCATATTCAAAACGTGGATATTAAAATAAGCGCTCAGTGCAACCGTGTAGCTGTAGTTGACGGTCATCTAGAATGTGTTCAAGTAAAGCTAAAAAAGAAAGCTACCAAAGAAGAAATAATAAGTATATGGAGAAATTTTTCTGCCGAACCCCAAAAATATAATTTACCGACAGCTCCGTTAAATCCGATTTACTATTTTGACGAAGAGAAATATCCGCAGCCGAGAATTCACCGCGATCTTGATAAAGGAATGACTGCCTCTGTCGGTAGATTAAGAGAAGATAATTTATTTGATTTTAAATTTGTAGTCCTTTCGCATAACACCAACAGAGGTGCTGCCGGCGGCGCTATATTATGTGCTGAATTGATGAAAGCTAAAGGTTATATCTAATAATTATTCCGATTCATCGAAAGAAATAAAATGAAAAAAATAAAAGTATTTGCGCCGGCTTCCGTTACCAATGTTGGAAGCGGATTTGATGTAATGGGCTTTGCAATTGAAAAACCTGGAGATGAAATTGTTCTGAAAATGACAGATGAACCCGGAATAAAAATTACAAAAATTACCGGTGACGGCGGCAAATTGAGCAAAGACCCTTATAAAAATACTGCCGGTCTTTCATTAATTTCTTTAGTAGAACATTTGGAATATAAAAAAGGAATTGAAATTGAGCTTCATAAAAAAATGGCATTAGGCAGCGGATTAGGGTCAAGTGCTGCAAGCGCCGTTGCAAGTGTATATGCATTCAACGAATTGCTTGGGAAACCTCTGGCAAAAAAAGAACTTATTCAATTTGCACTTGAAGGAGAAAAACTAACTTGCGGCGGTACACCTCATGCGGATAATGTTGCCGCTTGCCTAATGGGTGGTTTTGTTATTGTAAGAAGTCTTTCTCCTATTGATGTTGTGAATATTGATTATCCTCCAAATCTTTATTGCACTATTGTCCATCCGCATCTTGAAATTATAACTGCCAACACGAGAAAAATATTACGGAAACATATATTACTCTCAGATGCAGTTAAACAATGGGGAAATGTCGCCGGTCTTGTTGCAGGATTGGTAAGCGGCAATTATGAACTGATAGGGAATTCACTGCAAGATTTTATTGTTGAACCGGTGCGCTCGATTTTAATTCCTAATTTTTATGAAGTCAAAAACGCAGCCTTAAAAGCGGGCGCGGTTGGATGCAGCATCTCAGGTTCTGGTCCTTCAATATTCGCATTCAGCAAATCTAAAAACTCTGCTGAAAAAGTAGGCGATGCAATGAAGAAGGTTCTTAATGGGATAGGAATAGGTAATGATTTATATATTTCAAAAATAAATAAAACTGGTCCAAGGGTAATTTCTGACTAAAATGAATTTCTATAGCACAAATAATAAAAATCTTTCGGCTTCTTTTAGCGAAGCAGTAATTAAAGGTATCGCCGATGACGGTGGATTGTTTATGCCCTCATTTATTCCGATGCTATCTGAAAGTTTCTTTAACACTATCGATAAATTAACTTTTCAAGAAATTGCTTTTTTAATTGCACAAAAATTTATCGAAGATGAAATCCCTCAAAATGATTTGCATAAAATTATAGAAGAGTCAATTTCCTTTAATGCCCCTCTGGTAAGGCTTTCCGGTAATATCTCCATTCTCGAGTTATTTCATGGACCGACTTTAGCCTTCAAAGATTTCGGTGCACGATTTATGGCTAAAACCTTATCTTTCCTTATCCGCAACGAAAATAATCACGTTACAATATTGGTTGCTACTTCAGGGGATACCGGCAGCGCAGTTGCCAACGGATTTTATAAAGTTGAAGGAATTAATGTTGTGCTATTATATCCGGGTAATAAGGTTAGCGAAATTCAAGAAATGCAACTGACTACTCTTGGCGAAAATATTACTGCATTGAAAGTTGAAGGAACTTTTGACGACTGCCAGAGGCTTGTTAAAGAGGCTTTCGTCGATAGAGACGTTATTAGCAATAAAAAATTATCTTCGGCTAATTCGATCAATATTGCGCGTCTTATCCCACAGTCATTTTATTATTTTAAGGCGTTTGCTGAAGTTAAAAACGAAAATCGTGACCTCATTTTTTCTGTACCAAGCGGAAATTTGGGTAATCTAACCGCAGGGCTTATAGCTAAAGAGATGGGGCTGCCAGTGTATAAATTTATTGCCGCTTCAAATGCAAACGATGTTTTTCCGAAGTTTCTGGAAACTTCGTGCTTCGAACCTAAACCTTCTATAAAGACTTTTTCCAATGCAATGGATGTCGGTAATCCAAGCAACTTTGCCAGGATTATCGCGCTATATAATGGCGATTATTCAAAGATTAAAAATAATATTTATGGCGCTAGTTTTTCGGATACAGAGACGGTTTCGGCAATCAAAGAAATGTACTCGAAATATCATTATACAATTGAGCCTCATGGAGCTGTCGGTTATCTGGCTATAAAAAATTATATGAGCCTTGCTGATAATAAAAATATTTCAGGGATTGTTTTGGAGACGGCTCACCCATCCAAGTTTCCCGATGTTGTGTATCAAGCCATAACTACTGAAATTGAAATGCCTGCCCGTTTATTGGTGGCAATGAAGAAAGAAAAAAAATCTATTCCTATTTCAAAAGATTATAGCGAGTTTAAGCAATTTCTTCTTCAAAATTAAATCGAATGATTTCTTTAATTATCTATAAGGAACAAAATGAAATTATATAACAAAGCAGCTATCCTCGGAGGAGGAAATATCGGCCAAGCAATTGCAAACGGTTTGGTTAGCTCTAATCTTTTCCCGGCAGATAAAATTTATATAACGAAGCGGAGGGTTGATACAATAAAAAGTTTCGGTGAAAAAGGTTTTAAACTTACCCAGGATAATCTTGCTGCCGTTAAGGACTCAGAAATAATAATTGTAGCGGTTCAACCAAAACAACTCGATGAACTGCTTCGTGAAATTAGTCCTGAGATAAAAGAGGATAGACATATAATAATTTCAGTTGTATCCGGTGCAAGTATAAAAGATATAACGGAATTATTAGGTAAAAACGTTCCGGTTGTGAGGGCAATGCCAAACACCGCAATAGCAATCGGCGAGTCAATGACATGCTTATGCTCGGATATTAAAACAAACGGTGCAATAAAAATTGCAGAGGAAATATTCAGCTCGGTAGGGAAGACAATGATTATTGAAGAAGAGTTAATGGTACCGGCAACAGCATTATGTGCATGCGGAATAGCATTTTTCCTCAGAGCAATAAGAGCCGCTTCTCAAGGAGGAATTGAAATCGGATTTCATTCGGAAGATGCAATTTTTATGGCAGCACAAACAGCTAAGGGTGCAGCTTCTTTACTCTTAAACAAAGCAGTTCATCCTGAAAGTGAAATTGATAAAGTTACAACTCCTAGGGGAATAACTATTTCTGGATTAAACGAGATGGAACACAACGGCTTTAGCTCTGCAATGATAAAAGGAATAGTTACGTCCGCAGAGAAAGCTTCAAGGCTTTATAAAGTTGAATAATCTAAAGTATAATCTGTATCACAATTTTAGTAAAATAAAAAATATTTCAAGAAATCTATTGACATGAAAACACTCAGATGTTATTTTACACTTGAAATTATGAAGAATAAAAATTTAAATATTAATAAGAAATTAACACCGGAAGTAATGTGTTGCTGCTGTATGATGATGCATAGATCATTACGGAAGGACACAGCTTAAAATAATTTAACAAATTTTAA
>JAJYSI010000043.1 GCA_021793635.1 Bacteroidota bacterium | reverse complement strand
CTCGTCAATACGGGCGAAAATGGCTGATATAACCAGCATCCTTCAGGAAACAATTTCCGGAGTAAAGATTGTCAAAGCTTTTGGAATGGAAGATTATGAGAATAAAAAATTTACAAAAGAAACCAACAGCTTCTTCAGATTGATGCTTAAGATTGTAAGAATTAGAAATGCATCTTCACCGATTACGGAAATTTTAAGCGTGATTGTCGGTGCAGTAATTATTTATTACGGAGGTGTACTTGTTCTTCAGCATAAAACTTTGAATGCAAGCGAGTTCATAACTTTTCTTCTTGCAATTTTCCAGACGATGCCGCCGATAAAAGAATTGAGCCAGGTAAACAACCGCATTCAGGAATCAAGCGCTGCGGCAGATAGAATTTTTGAGATACTCGAAACTAAGCCGGCAATTATAGATGCTTCTGGTGCAGTCAATTTAAACGGCTTTCAGCATGAAATCAGTTTCGATCATCTTTATTTTCATTATGATGATGGAGATGATTTGGTTTTAAATGATATCAACTTTACTGTTAAGAAAGGCGAAATACTTGCGCTTGTCGGACCAAGCGGCGGCGGCAAATCAACTCTAGTAGATTTAATACCGCGGTTCTATGATCCCACCGGCGGCAGAATTTTAATTGACGGACACGACACAAAAAATATTAAGATTCAAGATTTGCGTGCGCTGATGGGAATTGTAACTCAGGAAACTATTCTTTTCAACGAATCAATTAAAAATAATATTGCATACGGTCTTGGAAATTATCCGATGGAAAAAATTATTGAAGCGGCAAAGGCAGCAAACGCACACAACTTTATAATGGAGCTGCCGGAAGGTTACGATACTGTCATTGGCGAAAGAGGCTTAAAACTGTCGGGCGGGCAAAGGCAAAGAATTTCTATAGCCAGGGCAATTCTGAAAAATCCTGAGATAATGATTTTTGATGAAGCAACTTCTGCTCTTGACAACGAATCCGAACTGCTCGTTCAAGAAGCAATTGAAAGAATGATGGTAAATAGAACAACTTTTGTAATTGCCCACCGGTTAAGTACAATTAGAAATGCCTCCAGAATTTTGGTGCTCGATAAAGGAAACATAATTCAAACCGGAACTCACGATGAACTGATTCAAGATTCAACAGGATTGTACCGGAAATTTTACGAAATGCAATTTAGGGATTAAATTGATCAATCAAGATACACTTACAAGCAGATTTGATGCTCGTGTTCCGTTCTTCCTTTTAGCCTCCACAGTCTGCAGCATGATGCTTTCATTATTCTTACTTCAATTATTTGCCGGACTTCTTTCCATTCTCTGGCTTTTCGAAAGCATAGAAAATAAAAAGAAAGCTTTCGATATTTTTACTTTGCTGATCGTTATCTTCGGCGCCGTAAGAATATTATCGATTTTGTTCTCGCAATTTCCATCCGACAGCGTTCAATCTTATTATAAAGATGCTTTATTTTATTTCAGCTTCTTTTCATTCAGCTTTTACCTTAAAGCCTTGAGAAAAGAACGGATGGAAAAGATTGCTTACATCTTCATAATATCAGCAATTGCAATTTCAATAATCGGATTAGTGCTATTCAACTTGAAGCTTGTAGAAAGGGCTCAATCTTTTTCATCGGGTTATGCAACATTCTCTTCTTATCTGATAGCGGCGCTGGGATTGTACATCGCGCTTCCATTTAAATCCGGAAGAAAATATGCATGGCAAGGATGGGCAATCGGCATGGCATTAATTTTATCCGGCGTAGTTACATCAATGGGAAGAGCTAACATTTTTATTGCCGGACTTCTTTTTATTGCAGGAATGGTTTTCCGTAAAATAAAAATAAAACCAGCGATTGTAATTGCTGTATTAACCGTCGTTATTTCATTTGCATCTTTTGAAATGAACAAACGCGAGATTACAAACCGGGTTGAAAATCCCGCTACACTTTCGGATAGAAATATTTTAATAAAAGGTGCGATAGATCTGGCTGGAGTTCATCCTCTGCTCGGATTTGGACCGAGAACATTCCACAGCATTTTTCCTTATTCCAATTTGCTTTCCGATAAAGGCATCGGAAGCTGGCACAATGATTTTATCCAGGTATATTTTGAAAGCGGAATTCTCGGGCTTCTGTCTTTTCTGGCAATAATCGGCGCATTTATTTTTTTCGCGTTCAATTATTTAAGGCAGCACAGACAGAATTCTAATTTCAAGGACATAACTTTGGGAACGCTTTTGGGATTCATCGCATTGGTTCTGTCCGCATTAACGGCTGGTTTTATTGATTCGCCGGTGTTGTCAATTTTATTTGCTTTTTTAATATCGGTGCTTTCTTCAATTTTATATTTCAACAGAATAAACTTCGAAAATTATGGTAATGATAAAAGTATCTAGAGTTTTCATTTTTAATTAAATTTGTTTTGGAAAAGAGATTTAGTGAGAAATTTATGGAATCAAATGAAGTAAAAGAAATTTTAGAAGTTGTAGAGAATACTTCTTCTAATTTGAACTATGAGGTAAATGAAGTTGCGATTATTCTGGCAGCCGGACACGGAAAGAGAATTAAATCGCATAAATCAAAAATGCTTCATAAGATTTGGGGAGTGCCTACCGTAGAGCGCGTTTACAACGCATGCAGAAACGGCTTCAAGAAAATGAACATAATTGTAGTTGTGGGTATTAAAGCATCTGATGTTGTTCAGGTTTTAGGTAAAAGAGATTCAACAGCCTTCGCTTACCAGGAAGTTCAGAACGGAACCGGTCATGCTGTTCAGGTTGCGCTTGAAAAAATTGATAAGAAAAAATTTGAAGGCACAGTTTACGTACTGCCCGGCGATATGGGATTAATTGATTCTTCAACCATAAAGAGATTCAGAGAAGATTTTAAAAAATCCGGCAGCGATATGATGGTTCTAACCGGAATATTCGAAGGCAACCCCGAAGAGAATTCTTACGGCAGAATTATCCGTGTTAAAGAATTTGATGACGGCGGAAAGCCTTCCGGAAATGATTTTGGAAAAGTAATCGAGATTATGGAAAATAAAGACATCCATTCGCTCGATGAAAGCAAACCATACAAGGTTAAGTACAACAATAAAACCTATTCTTATTCTAAAAAAGAATTAATTGAAAACAACGAGTTCAATTCCGGTGTTTACGCCTTTAAGTATAAAAAGCTTGCTGAGCTAATCCACTCTATCTCAAGCGACAATGTTCAAAATGAAATTTATATTACAGACTTAATTTCATTGTTTAATAAGAAAAGTTATTCCGTAACTGCCGGCAGCCCGAAAGAACAATACGTTCTAATGGGTTTTAACAACAAATCCGTTTTAAAGGAAATGGAAGAAGTCGCACGGAAGAAAGCCTATGAAAAATTAAAAGATATAATTGCCATCGATGATCCGGATGATTTTTTTATTGATGAATCGGTTGTTGATGAAATAATCGAGATGGATAAACGAAATGTTCCGCTCGATATCAACATCGGCAAAGGAGTTCACATTGGAAAAGGCGTTAAACTAAATTACAACCTTGAACTTGAGAAGAATGTTTTTGTAGAGGGTAATGTTAAGTTCGGTGAAGATGATACTATCAGGCAAAACGTTTATTTATCATGTTTCCCGGGACAGGCTTTAGAAATCGGCAGCAATGTGGAAATACTTTCCGGTGATATCATCAAAGGCAATATTGTAATCGGTAATAATTCAAGAATCGAATCAAGTGTTAACATGACCGGGAGCGATGAATTCCCGCTGCGTATCGGCAAAAATGTTTTAGTAAAAGGAACAAGCTACATTTTTGGTTCGATAATAGAAGACGATGTATATATCGAACACAGCGTGATAATTAAAAAGCGTGTAGATAAAATTTTCAAGCGAGACGGATCAATTCAGCCGATTAGATTTTACCTGCCGATGCCCGAAGGTATCGATGCCATAGAAGAACTGAAATGAAACTATAAAAAAGGCTCTTCCAAAAACGAAGAGCCTAAAGTGACACAAGGTAAGTTAGTTTAGGAAACTATTTTGCCGCCGAGATGCTGTTCAGATGTTTGGTTAAAGCGGCTTTCTTTCTAGAAGCAGTGTTCAAGTGTATTTTTCCTTTGGTTGTGCTTCTATCTAAAATGGCTACTGCTTCTTTATATAATTTTTCAGCTTGTTCTTTTTCGTTTGCAATTAGAGCTTTTTTAACCGCAGTCTTTATCTTTGAATCTGTCATCTTGTTAACATTTCTTTTCCTCGAGTTCGTACGTATTCTCTTTTTTGCCGACTTGTGACTTGCCATTACCTAAGAATCCTTTAAAGATTATAAAAAATTGGTAACAAATATAGACAAACCGGTATTTGATGTCAAATTTAACTTTAGTAATTTTATAAGTTAATTTGAATATATCGACTTGATGTAAAACAATTTGAAGTAAAAATGCTTAAGGTCAACGAAATATTTTATTCGATTCAGGGCGAAAGTTCGAAAGCCGGGCTGCCGTGCATATTTATCCGGCTAACCTATTGCAATCTTAGATGCACTTACTGCGATACAGAATATGCCTTCTATGACGGCAGGGATATGAGCATAGAAGAAATTCTTACAGAAATAAAAAAATACAATTGCAATTTAGTTGAAGTTACCGGCGGCGAACCGCTTTTTCAAAAAGAGAGTATAGATTTAATGAAGCAGCTTTGCAACTATGGCTATGAAGTACTTCTAGAAACCGGAGGCAGCCTTGCCATAAAAGATGTTGATAGGCGCGTAAAAATTATTATGGATCTGAAATGCCCTTCGAGCGGGATGCTGAAGAAAAATCTTTACTCAAATATCGAAGACTTAAAACAAAGTGACGAAGTTAAGTTCGTAATAGGGGACCGCGAGGATTATGACTGGTCAAAAGAGACAATGGCAAAATACAATCTTACAGAAAAATGCAGCTTACTGTTTTCAACTGTTTTCGGAAAACTTGAGCCGCTCACTTTAGTAAATTGGATTTTACATGATAATATTAACGTAAGGTTTCAACTTCAAATGCATAAGTTTATTTGGGAACCGGATACAAAAGGAGTTTAAAATTGAAAATTGCAAAAGAATTTAGCTGGGAAATGGGACACCGTCTTCCGGAACATTTTGGAAAATGTAAAAACATCCACGGACACTCATATAGAATGCTCGTTGAAATCGAAGGCGACGTTCTTGAAAACGGAATGGTAATGGATTATTATCATCTTAAAGATTCCATAGAACCGTTAGTTGAGAAAATGGACCACGCTTTTCTTGTCCATAAAGATGATAAGGTTGTTATAGAATTTCTTGAAAAGATGAACTCTAAGAAAGTAGTTGTCGACTTTCATTCCACAGTCGAAAATATTACAAGATTTTTCTTAAATGAAATCAAAAAAGCTAATCTTCCTTCAAACATTCACAAAGTTAAAATACGGGTTCGTGAGACTCCGGACGATTATGCCGAAGAAGAAATTTCATTGTAATAAATTTTGAAGATAAAGGGTAAGAGATGGAAACGGAAACCAAAATTCCAGTAGAAAGAATAACCGGTAAAATCTTTTTGATTAGAAAAGAAAAGGTTATGCTCGACTCAGATCTTGCTGAATTATATGGTGTGGAAACAAGGGTTCTCAAACAAGCCGTTAGAAGGAACATAGAACGCTTTCCTGATGATTTTATGTTTCATCTTACGCTAAAAGAATATCGTTCTTTAAGGTCACAAATTGTGATCTTAAAGAGAGGTCAACATTCTAAATATCCTCCTTTTGTTTTTACAGAACAAGGTGTCGCTATGCTTTCAAGTGTTCTTAAGAGCAATTCAGGTTAATATATCAATTATGAGAGCATTCGTTCATTTAAGAAAATTTTTACAAAGCAGTGAAGAGCTAAGCCGGAAACTTAAAAGGCTGGAACGTGAGACAAATTCAAAGTTCAAGGAACAAGAAGAACAAATTCAACTGATTTTCGAGGCTATCAAAGAATTAATTACTGAAAAAGAGAAGCCTAAAAATCCAATTGTCTTTAAAGTAATAAGTGAATAAATATAGATATATACGACTAAGAAATGGCGCGATTTAAAATCTTTATCGAATACGACGGTACACGCTACAGCGGCTGGCAAAAGCAGAATAATGCAAGAACAATTCAGGGAACGTTGATCAATGCTGCTGGAGAAATATTTAAGGATTCTAAGGTGGACATTCAAGGCTCCGGCAGGACCGACAGCGGCGTTCATGCTATATGCCAGGTTGCTCATCTTGAAGCAAAGACAATGCTAGCTCCTGAAATTATAAAAATAAAATTTAACGACCTTCTTCCTCACGATATAAATTTACTCGAGGTTCAAAAAGCTAATCCAAAATTTCATGCAAGACATGATGCTCTTTCACGAAGCTATATCTACCAAATCTCCCGCAGAAGAACAGCATTCGAAAAAAATCATGTCTGGTGGATTAAAGATAAACTCGATTTCAATGCGATGCAGAGCGCCTCACAAGAATTTCTTGGGATGCATGATTTTTCTTCTTTTGCAGATGAGGACAAGGAAGAAAAATCAACAAAGGTTATGATTGAAGATATAAGAATGCAAGAAGGCGGCGATTTGATTCTTATACAAATTACCGGTTCTCATTTTCTTTGGAAAATGGTTAGAAGAATGGTCGGCGTTCTTGTTGAAATCGGAAGAGGCAAAATGACAAAAGATGATTTGATTTTTTTCCTTCGGAACAAATCCGATTTGCCTGCTAAATATACTGCCCCGCCTTCAGGATTATTTTTACAAAATGTAAATTACAAAGACGATACAACCAATTTCGCATTGAAATCTGTTTACGAGTCAATCTGGAAATCCGTAAATAAAAATTCTATTGAACGGAAATCCATTAAATAAATTGTTGCGCTTTTACTGCAATATTCTAACTACTTGCTCTAAGACCAAATCAATATGGAAAATTTTAGATTAAAAGTATTCCGTACCGTAGCAAAAAATTTAAGCTTCACAAAAGCAGCTAATGAGCTCTTTATTACTCAGCCGGCTATTACAAAAAATATACACGCGCTTGAGAACGAGTTGGGTTTAAGATTATTCAATCGTAAAGGCAATAGAATTTATCTGACAGATGAAGGTTTGGTTTTGCTTGAACACACTGAAAAGTTATTTGAGCTTCAACTAAAGCTGGAAGATAATTTAAACAGTTTCAAGGAAAATCCGACAGGCTTTTTTCGGCTCGGTGCAAGCAGTACGATTGCGCAATATGTAATTCCTCCGGTTCTTTCAAAATTCCATAAGAAATTTCATGAGGTTCAGCTTTCTCTTCTTACCGGAAATACGGAACAAATTGCCGATTCATTATTAAAAGGTGAAATCGATCTCGGAATTGTTGAAGGAAAAATTAAAAGCAGAGATATTCATTATACAAAATTTATTTCCGACGAACTTGTCGCGGCATCCAGTACTAAAAATCGGTTATTAACCACAAATGATATTTCTGTTGACAAGCTCTCTTCATTGCCTTTAGTATTGCGCGAGCGCGGTTCCGGTACGCTTGAGGTTATTGAACATGCGCTTAAAAGTAGAAAGATAAAATTATCGGCACTAAATGTAAGGATGTATCTCGGCAGTACCGAGGCAATAAAACTTTATCTTGAACATGATGATTGTGTCGGTTTTGTTTCACTGCGCGCACTTGAAAAGGAGCTCAATGCAGGCTCGCATAAAATCGTAAGAATTAAAAATTTTCAAATTAAAAGAATTTTTCACTTCATTACTCCGCACGGACTAAAGCCAACAAAAATTGCATCTCAGTTCATAAAATTTGCGAAAGAATATTATAACCAAAAGTTATAATGAATTACAAATTTTAATTTGAAATGTTATCAGCTGCCGGATAAGTTTGCCGCATTATTTTATTAATGAATAGAGCAAACAAACCGATGGAACAGCAAGTTCAGAATTCTGCAGAAAGTGAGACCGGAAAATCCGGTTTAGTAAAAAAGATAGTTTTTATTTTATCAATAATTTTTTGTCTTTCCGGTTTAGCCTCGCCTCCAATCGCATTGGCTCTCGGACTAGTTGTAGCACTTACGCTTGGTCATCCCTACATGAAGTTTAACGGCAAAGCTACAAAGTATCTTCTTCAAGCTTCTGTTGTTGGACTAGGATTCGGAATGAATCTCGGCAAGATAATGAAGGTAGGCGAAGAGGGAATTTCATTTACTATCGTTTCAATTTTCGGTACGCTTCTGCTTGGATTTATAATCGGAATGTGGTTAAAGATTCACAGAAAGACCTCACACCTCATCGCGTCCGGAACAGCTATTTGCGGAGGAAGCGCAATCGCAGCAGTTGGTCCGGTTGTCCAAGCAAACGACAATGAAATGTCTGTTGCACTCGGTACCGTTTTCATCCTTAACTCAATTGCGCTATTCATCTTCCCAATAATCGGACATCTGCTTCATCTTTCTCAAAATCAATTTGGATTCTGGGCAGGAATTGCAATCCATGATACCAGTTCGGTTGTCGGCGCAGCAGCAAAATACGGTCAAACTGCATTGCAGGTAGCAACTACGGTAAAACTTACACGCGCCTTATGGATTGTGCCGGTAACATTGCTGACAGCATTTCTCTTCAAAGGAAATTCTAAAAAGATTTCAATCCCTTACTTTATCTTTCTATTTGTACTTGCATCTGTTTTAAGCACCTATTTTAACCCGGTTGAACATTTATCTCCGGAGCTGGTTAAGCTTTCCGAAGTTGGATTAACGGTAACATTATTTTTAATCGGCGCCGGATTGTCAAAAGATGTCTTGAAGAAAGTTGGTGTTAAGCCTCTCGTGCAGGGAGTAATTTTATGGACAATAATTTCCGTAAGCTCTCTTCTCATAATTATGAGGCTTGTGAAATAATTCGTAAAGAAAAAGCAGCATATTACTTATTAGCAATATTCTGTTTGCTTAGCTGAAATCATCAGATTGATTTGACCGGTAAAGATCGAATGATCGGTTAAAAAAAATTTGGAAGAAATTTTCTTTTGTCGGATATTTATTTCCGACATTAGTTTTATTTTTCCAATTAATCTCTTCGGTTATTGATAATTAGAAAAAGCTTTTACTGTTTTATTTTCATTTATCTTTTCTTTGCCATAGCTCTGAAGGCTCAGTCGGGGTGGTTGGAAAAAGACAGCGAACATTTTAAAGTAATTTACAAACCAGAGCAGGCGTATCTTGTCCCGCATATTATAAACAGTGCCGAAACCTCGCTTCGCACGCTAATGAAGCTGTTCGACTATACTCCTTCTGAAAAAATTGTAATCAGCCTTTACGATGCAAGCGACTACGGTTTTGCCTCAACAACAACCGTCCCGGAAAATTTTATCCGCTTAGAAATCGAACCATTCGAGCACGAGTACGAGAATATTCCGTTTAACGAAAGATTCCAGTGGGTAATAAGTCATGAATTGGTTCATGTTGTAGTTGATGATCATGCCTCAAACGTTGAGAAGGTAACCCGGTCAATTTTTTCAAAAGTATCGCCGGAGCAGGTTCAGCCGCTTTCGGTATTTTACAGCTTGCTGACAAACTACAGCCGATTTACACCTCGATGGCATCAGGAAGGCATTGCCGTTTTTTTAGAAACTTGGCTTAACGGCGGTTTCGGTAGAGTACTTGGAAATTTTGATGAAATGTTTTTTAGAAGCATGGTGGCTGATTCTATTCGGTTTCCAGGTTATGTAGAGCTCGATGCAAAAACAACCCTTACAAATTTTTTACTCGGTACGCTGTATTATATTTATGGTGAAAGGTTCTGCACATATCTTTCAATAAAATACGGTTCGAATAAATTGATAGATTGGTTCAAGGAAGAACCGAATGACTTTTATGACGGCTTCATTAACAAGTTTGAAAAAATATACGGAATAAGTCTCGACAAAGCATGGAATGATTTTATTTCTTACGAGAAAAAATTCCAGGCTAAAAATATAGAGAAGATAGAATCTGCCGGGCTAACTCCAATGCGACAACTTAAGGATAAACCTATTGGCTGGATAACAGAACCGTATTATATTAGGCAGGATTCAACGATGATCTTCGGCTACCATACACCGAATTATTTAGCGGGGATTCAAACGCTGAACCTAAATAACGGGGCATCAAATAGAATCGGGACACTCCCTACACCGAGCCTTATCAAAGTGGCGTCTACAGCATATGATAAAGACCTTGGTTTATTTTTCTACACGACAAAGAATAATGAATTATATCGCGATATCTGTGTTCTTCAAACTTCAACAAACGATACTAAAGTACTTTTTGAAAACTGCCGTGTCGGCGATCTTACTATAACATCAAAGACTCACGAGCTTTGGGGTGTTATGCATTCAAATGCTGAAGTTTCTTTGGTTGTTTCTCCGTATCCTTATAAAAATTTAATTCCGCTTATTAAGTTTGATGCGGATGATGAGGTTTATGATTTGGCTATTAGTCCGAACGGAAAATATCTTGCCGCAGTACTTCATCGTGCAACCGGTGAGCAATCAATTATATTAGTAAACTGCGATAGTTTGATAAACGGAAGTCCATTTAAATATGAAACTATTACAGACAAAGGCTCGCCGGAAAGCCCGTCCTGGAGCCCCGATGGAAAATATTTATTCTGGAATGCGTACCTAAACGGAGTTTCAAATATTTATAGAGATAATCTAGAGAACGCAGATATTGAACCGCTCAGCAATGTTCTTACAGGTCTTTTTAAGCCGGTATATTTAAGCAAGGATTCGTTGTTCGCTTTTGAATTTACTCCGACCGGATTTACACCGGTAATAATTCCGAACAAAGCTGCCAGCCATCTTCCGGCAATAAATTATTTTGGAGAAAAGGCAGTTGAAAAAAATCCGCAGTTAACCAAATTAGCTTTGAAGCAGGATGATGATCCGCTGCCGGATACTATTCAGCCGAAAAATTTTACTCATTACAATTCTCTTGCAAATCTTAAGGTGTTGACTTTTATCCCGGTAATTACGGGATTTCAGGATCAAAAAGTTATTGGAATTTTTACTCACATTTCCGATCCTTTAATTGTTAATGATCTTACCTTTGAGTTTGGAATATCGCCATTTAAATCGAAGGCAAAAATTCCTTTCTTCCATATCAAAGGCAAGTATGAATATAAAAAAAGGCTAACCATTGGAATCAATTACAATCCGGGAGACTTCTATGATCTCTTCAATCAACGTAAACGAGGAATGATAGGAACAAAGCTTACTTTGGGATATACCAACTACTGGGTTTATGATAATCCGCTTAAGATCATGCAGTCGGTTTCTCTTGATTATTATAAAGACATTGAATTTATTAATGATAACCTTGTTCGTGTTTCCCAGCCTAATTTCAGTGTTCTCCAAACTACACTGAACGCAAGAAATCTCAGGCGAAGTATCGGCAGCATAGACTTTGAGGAAGGAGATGAATTCAATACAACCGCCATGGCATTCGGTACCGAAGTACCAAAGCTTTTAGTTGCCGGACAAATATATGGAGAGTGGGATCATTACCTAACCTGGCTTTATCCGCATAATACTTTTCATTTTAAGCTTGCCGGCGGCTGGAGTATATTGACTGATAAAGTTGTCCAGGCAAAATTTTATTTTGGCGGATTCGGAAACAGAGCGCTAGAAGATGTGGATGTTAAACAATATAGAAAAGTATTTCGCTTTCCCGGCATACCTATCTACAGCCTTGCTGCAGAAAAGTTCGGAAAGCTGATGCTTGAGGATGAATTGCCTCCGCTTAGATTTAATGACGCTGCTATCGGTCAGCATTACTTAAGCCACATAAGTCTTTCGGTTTTTTCGCAGTCTCTCTTGCTTGCTTCTTCGCAGCCAAAAGAATGGATAGACCTCGGCACGCAAATTAATTTTGTATTCCGTCATTGGTTCAATCTTGAATCAACATTCTCTGCCGGCATTGCAGAAGCTTGGTATTCAAAAGGGAATTCATGGGAATGGTTTTTATCCTATAAACTCCTCCGAAATTAATTTTTAATAAATTTTCATCCGGCAATTGCTTTTTATCAAAAATTATAAGAATTTAGTCATGTGTAAATATTATACAATAATACAAAGCACAAAAATTGCCCTACTCTACATTAGATATTATCTTTAATATCCTGACA
>JAJYSI010000042.1 GCA_021793635.1 Bacteroidota bacterium | reverse complement strand
ATTGCTGCTGTCATAAGAAGGGGGCAACCAAACTATAATGTCGCGAGGCTTGATTCCTTCGCCTTTCATATTATGAAAATATTTTACTGTGCCTGTTATCTGACCGGGAAACTGAGCCCGATTAGCATAACTGATTTCATCTTTCCATTTATTGATTGTGAAGTAGACAGTGGTATCATTTTTTATTATCATAGAATAATTTGAAGGTACAAGTCCGTCATTTGTAAGCGCCTCGGTATTCCAGGAGCCTTTAGTAAACTTGAATTCAATTTTTTCATTTGAATTAAAGCTGAACGTTTTTTCCCATGTGGAATCGTTACTTTTTGTTAACGCAACGCCGGATGGATTCCAATCACCGAGGTCGGAGTTGTTTCCGGTTATGTAAACAGTTTCATTTGTGGGAAGTCCGGGAGTTTTAACGACAAATGTAATTCTATTTTGCGGGAGTATAAATTTAACTGCCAAGGTAAAGACTGCAATTGTTAACAATAATCTTTTCATAAACTGTTTCCCAATTTTAAGTTTTTCAATAACTAAATATAATCCAAAAATGTTTTCCTTCTTAACTTGGAAATAGTAATTTTGAATAAAAAATTACTAAGATTCTTCTGGAGCCATGACATTTCCAAAATTCTATTTTAAAAAAGAACTTAATGAACTAACGGCTATAATAAAAAGTCTGGATAAAAAAGTTACTGCCGTTTTAGTTGCTGCTGCCGTCCTTCAGACTATCTCATGGTATTTTACATCCCGTACGTTTTTCCATCTTAATTTTTTCAATGAGCTTTCCAATCATTCTAAAGTTTATCTTTTAGAATTTTTTTATTGGTACCTTGGGGATTTCATTGTCTATTTCATAATTCCTTTTTTTATTATAAAGCTATTCTTCAAAGAAAAAATTAGAGATTATGGAATCGCGATTGGAGATATAAATGCCGGAGTTAAAATCTCGGTGATCTTCATTTTAATGATGCTTCCGTTCATCTGGTTTTTAACTTCACAGCAATCGTTCAGCTTAACTTATCCGCTGCTTTACCAGGCAAGGGATTCCTGGAATATATTTTTTATTTACGAGCTCGGATTAGTCTTCTATTTATTTGCCTGGGAATTTATCTGGCGCGGATTTATGCTTTTTGGTTTGAAAGAAAAATTTGGTTATTATGCCGTTGTAATTCAGATGCTGCCGTTTGTTATTCTTCATGATGGTAAACCACCGCTTGAAACTTTCGGGGCAATTGCCGGTGGTTTGGCACTTGGCATTCTGGCTTATCGAACCAAGTCAATTTACTATTGCGTTATTACTCATTCAGTTATTATGTTTAGTATAGATTTAATTTCTACTCTTCGATACAGGGCGAATGATTTTGGAGTCGGAGTGAATTCATTGGTAAATGTTGTTAAACATATTTTTTAAGGAATAAGAAAATGAGATTTTCATTAAACGTAGATCATATAGCGACACTTAGAAATTCCCGGGGAGAGAACGAACCGGATCCGGTTACAGCAGCATTGCTTGCCGAACAAGCCGGTGTTGACGGAATAGTTGTCCATCTTAGAGAAGACCGGCGTCATATAAATGAAAGAGATGTCCGTTTACTAAGAGAATTAATTACAACTAAGCTTGATTTAGAGATGGCGGCTACAGATGAAATTATCAAGATAGCTTGCGATGTCGGTCCGGAGCTTTCCACAATTGTCCCGGAACGCCGCCAGGAATTAACTACCGAAGGCGGTATAAATGTAATTGATAATATAAACCGTTTGAAAGATGCAATTACTGATTTACACGGTGCAGAGATTCTGGTGTCTTTATTCATAGAACCAAGCTTAGATCAGATTGATGCAGCCGCAGAAATTAACTCAGACTTTATCGAAATTCATACCGGTGTTTTTGCTAATGCTATTACCGAAGAAGAACAATTTGATGAGCTTGATAAAATAAGAACCGCGGTAAAGCATGCTAAGAAACTTGGATTGGGTGTGAATGCAGGACACGGACTTGATTATCAGAATATAAAAATATTTAGAGAGATCCCGGATATTGATGAAGTTAGTATTGGGCATGCTGTAATCGCGAGAGCTGTATTCACCGGATTGAAGGAAGCCGTTCAAGAGATGATGAGATTAATAAAATAACAAAAGTAGATTCAACCAAATCAGTTGAAAATTAAGTATTCAACCAAATCGGTTGAAAATGAATTATTCAACCAAATCGGTTGAAAGTTAAATTGACTTTTCTTAAGTTCCTTCTGAAATAAAAAATATATAATATGAAGAAGATTGCTTTAATCGGAGATATAGTCGGTTCGAGAAAAATAAAAAAGAGAGAAGAGATCCAGAAAAGGCTTTTACGCTATTTTAATACGATAAATGCGAATCATAAAACTCTGCTCTCTCCGTTTACAATTACTCTCGGAGATGAGTTCCAGGCATTATACAGCAAGGGGGGCAATTTATTTAAGGATATTTGGGAAATATTACTTGTTCTTTACCCGGCTAAAGTAAGATTTTCTATAGGCGTTGGAGAATTATCGACTCGGATAAATAAAAAGCAGTCGATCGGTATGGATGGTCCGGCTTTTTACAACGCGAGACAAGGTTTAACGGAATTAAAAAAGACTTCGTATCTTTTTAACGTTATTACCGATGACGGAAACAGAAATGAACTGATAAGGCACAGCATGTTTTTAATCTCAAATATTTCCGGCAAGTGGAAATCGACCAGACTTAAAATTCTTGTAATGCTTTACGAAGGTAAGTCCGTTAAAGAAATATCTGCCAAATTAAAAATTTCCGATAAAGCAGTTTATAAAAACATTGACTCAGGCAGTTTGACCTTAATTGTTAAGATTACAAGAGAAATTGCCGAAGAATTAGATGCCATAATTAAGAAATAACATTTTGCAATTCATTTATCTTCTGAATGTAATATTGCTTTCCAGACTGAGTTTAGGGTTTAAAAATGAACCGGTTTCTAAAGTAAAACTCATTGAGGTAATTATAATTCAAATTCTGTTACTGCTTTTATTTGAATTTAGTCTCAAATTATTTTTATTGATGGCTGCAGTTTTTGTACTTGATCTCATTTTTTATTGGATAGAGAACAGATTTAACAATCTAAATTTAATCCGGTGTCTTTCCTTTCTTTTTTACTTTTTAATATTCGGAATATTCTCGTTTATCTTTATTCCGGAGAACTTTAATTATTTTTTCTTTAATCTGATAAGTATCTCCGGGACTGATTCTTTTATTAGTGCCGCTTTAATAAAAGTAAATTGGTTCAAGTTCAATTTGATTTTACTTGGCATGTTGATATTATTAAACGAAACCAATTTTGCTATCAGATATTTTTTTGAAAAATTTAATTTGATTCCTCAAGTTCCCGATTCAGGTGAAACGACCGGTATTGATAAGAAAGAATACAATGCCGGAAGGATTATCGGATTGGTAGAACGAATTTTAATTTTCTTTTTTGTACTTGTAAACCAATATGCGGCGATTGGTTTTATAATCGCTGCCAAAGGATTTACAAGATTCCGCGAACTTGATAACAGAGATTTTGCCGAATACGTTCTTATCGGAACATTATTATCATCGCTTTCGGCAATAGCAGTAGCTCTTCTAATTAAAAGCATGCTTTGAAACGTTTTCCAGAATCGAAGCATGACATTAAAACAAAAACTTGATTATCATTACAAAGCTTTTGATAGGAGTAAAATCTCTCCTGATCCGCTTCAATTTCTTCATTTATTTGATAATGAAAAAGACATCGAGGCTATCGGTTTTATTGCTTCTGTATTTGCTTACGGGAATGTAAACCAGATTATAAATACTCTTAATAAAATCCTGGTTATCGCAGAAAGGCAGCCTTATCATTTTATCGCCGGATATTACAACAGAAAAAAATCTTTTAACCTTGGCGGGTTGAAACACCGTTTTTATACGGAAAAAGATATTTCTCTTCTCTTCAATATTTTAAGCGATGTTTATCATGAATATGATTCGCTGAAAAATCTTTTCCAAAAATTTTATAATGAAAGCGGGAAAATAAAAAATTCAATTACGAAGTTTTCGGATTATTTAATTAACTACGCAATGAAGATAAACGGCGGAACTGTTAGTCCCGGTTTTAAGTTTATGTTTCCGCTACCTGAGTTAGGAAGTGCGTGTAAACGGATGAATTTATTCCTTCGCTGGATGGTTAGAAAAGATGAGCTTGATTTCGGTTTATGGAATGAGATACCTTCGAATAAATTAATTATACCGGTTGATACTCATGTTGCCAGGGTATGCCAAAGACTTAATCTTACAAAAAGAAAAAATATTAGCTGGGCAATGGCGGAGGAAATTACAGAGAATCTTAAAACGTTTGATCCGACTGATCCGGTAAAATATGATTTTGCAATTTGCCATATCGGGATGAGAAAAATGACTTTTTAATCTTAAAAATTAAAAAATAATGTTTGTGTTTTTATCTTTTTATTCAAATATTTACCGCATTGTTTCACTAAATAAAAATTAAAGGATTTCATAATGGCAGAAAACAATACCACTCCCTCAGACTTCAAGCCTTATATTTCCCCAAAAGATTTCATCCCTGAATTTACTCTTAAAGCAATAATACTCGGAGGAATCTTCGGCATCATATTCGGGGCTTCATCCGTTTACTTAGGATTAAAAGTAGGAATGACTGTAAGTGCTTCCATTCCGATTGCAGTACTTGCCATATCAGTATTTAAGAAATTCGGCAACTCTACAATATTGGAAAATAATATAGTTCAGACAATTGGTTCTGCCGGTGAATCTGTTGCGGCGGGTGTAGTTTTTACAATACCTGCGCTGTTGTTCCTTCCAGGCGGAATGGCATACTTTAAATATTTTCAAATTTTTGTTCTTGCACTTGCCGGAGGCATTCTAGGTGTTCTTTTTATGATTCCATTAAGAAGAGCACTGATTGTGAAGGAACACGGTGTGCTTCCATATCCGGAAGGCACTGCTTGTGCAGATGTTTTAGTTGCAGGTGAAAAGGGAGGCAACCTAGCAAAAAAAGTTTACTATGGTTTGGGTATAGCTTTCTTATACAAATTTTTTATGTCGATTCTTGGATTGTGGAAAGATGTACCAACTTATGTGTTCGGAAGAAAATCCGCATTGCCGAACGGAACTATAAATGGCGAAATAACGCCGGAACTGCTCGGAGTTGGATATATCATTGGTCCGCGGATAGCTGGTATTATGGTTGCCGGCGGCGTTCTTTCGTGGATTGTGTTGATTCCTCTTATAACAATTATAGGTGACAAATTAGCTACAGTTTTTCCTCCTGGCACTAAGCTTATCAGCCAAATGTCTGCCAGCGAAATTTGGGATAATTATATAAGATATATCGGCGCAGGCGCTGTAACTTTCGGCGGACTTATTACTTTAATTAAATCGATTCCGACAATCATCAACGCTTTTAAAGATTCTTTTAAAGATATAAAAGCCAATAGATCCAGCAAGCAAAACAATTCTGCAGAAGAAAAGGAAAGAACTTCAAAAGATATTCCTTTATCAATCGTTCTTGGCGGAAGTTTGGTGCTGGTTGTTTTTATGGCTTTGATTCCGAATATCCCAACCAACTTTCTTTCTTCGATAATGATTGTAATATTCGGTTTCTTCTTTGTAACAGTTTCGTCTAGAATTGTCGGCTTAATAGGATCATCATCCAATCCGGTTTCCGGAATGACTATTGCAACTTTAATGGCTACTTCACTAATATTTGTCGGCATTGGATGGACAGGTAGTTTTTATGAGCCATTAGCTTTAGTTGTTGGATCAATTGTTTGTATAGCCGTTGCAAATGCCGGTTCTACTTCGCAGGATTTAAAAACCGGATTTTTAGTTGGTGCTACTCCAGTAAAGCAGCAGATTGGTTTATTAATAGGAGTTTTAGTTTCGGTAGTTGCTGTTGGCTTCACACTTCTTCTTCTTGAACGTACAGTTGGAGTTGGTCAAATTACTCCCCAGCATCCTGATCCATTACCGGCACCGCAGGCAATTTTAATGGCTACAGTAATAAAAGGCTTGCTTAGTCAAAATCTTCCATGGGCGCTGGTATTGATTGGAATGGGTCTTTCACTTGTAATGGAATTATCGGGTGTTTCATCGTTGGCATTTGCAGTTGGAGCTTATTTACCATTATCAACAACGACTACAATTTATGTAGGTGGAATAATTAAATGGTTTGTAGATAAGAGGAAAAAATCACAAGAAACCGAAATTGGCCCGGGTGCGCTTTTCAGTTCAGGATTAATTGCCGGAGGAACAATTACCGGAATTATAGTCGCAATATTAATAGGATGGACTGTCGGACATGATTCTGCCGGTAACCCGATTTCATTTATCGAAAGAGTACATCAAACTGTATTAGGAATATTCTCGAGTGCCACCACTGGAACGTTTGCAGAATCATTAGGCGGCTGGGGCGACATACTTGGGCTGGTATTCTTTGGTCTCTTGTGTTTATTATTATATAAAGTTGCAATGAGCAAGGAAGAAAAGATTTAACCAAAATACTAAATTAAAAAATCAGCTTATCAAAAAATGAGTTGAAGGAATTAATTATGGGAAACATTTTAGGTCACTTAAAACCGGAAGCGGTATGGAACCACTTCGAAGAAATCTGTAAGTGTCCGCGTCCTTCACGCAAGGAAGAGAAAATTGCGGGTTATGTTATGTCGGTAGGAAAGAGAAATAATCTCGAAACATTAAAAGATGAGTTCGGGAATGTTTTAATTAGAAAGCCCGCAACACCGGGCAAGGAAAATTTAACGCCGGTTGTTCTTCAAGGGCATCTGGACATGGTTGCAGAAAAAAACAGCGATGTGCAGCATGATTGGAATTCTGATCCGATTAGTCCAATGGTTGATGGAGATTGGGTGAGAGCAAAGGGAACAACACTCGGTTCAGATAACGGAATTGGAGTTGCGGCAGCACTTGCCGTCCTTGAATCAAAGGAAGTTGAGCATGGTCCGCTTGAGTTTCTTTTTACACTTGATGAAGAGACAGGCTTATTCGGCGCTCAGGCTTTAAAGCCTGGATGGCTGAATGCTAAGATTCTTCTTAATCTTGATTCTGAAGAAGACGGTGCTTTGTATATTGGATGCGCCGGCGGGAAGAATACTTATGTTAAATTTCAATTTAATCCTTCAGACGCACCTTCAAATACAACCGCAGTTGAATTGAAAGTTCTCGGATTGAAAGGCGGTCATTCTGGTTTGGATATAAATACGGGAAGAGGTAATGCAATAAAAATTATGGCAAGGCTTCTGCACGAATTGAATTATAAATTCGGGATTCGTATTGCAAGCATTAACGGCGGAAGTAAGCATAATGCAATACCGCGTGAATGTTTTGCCATTATAAGAGCTGCAAGCAAGCAATCTTCTGAAATTATATCTTATGTTGACGAATATAATAAAACGGTAAAGTTTGAGCTTTCAACGGTAGAGCCTAATTTAAATGTTGCCGCTTCGGAAATTAAATCACGGGCAAAGGTATTTGATAAGCCGACAGCAGCAAATTTAATAAATGCTTTATATTCAGTTCAGAATGGTGTAATTAAAATGAGTGCCGATATTGAAGGCTTGGTTGAGACTTCTTCAAACTTGGCTGTTGTATCAACTAAGAGTAAAAATGTTGAAGTAATCCTTAGTCAGCGCAGCTCGGTTGAATCTGAAAAAAATGATATTTCAAATTCTATTTCTGCTTTGTTTAAGCTTGCTAAATCCGATGTAAAACAAGCAGACGGATATCCGGGATGGAATCCGAATGTTAAATCTCCAGTGCTTGGGGTTTTGAAAAAAATTTATTCGGATTTATACGGAACATCTCCGGAAGTTAAAGCTATCCATGCAGGACTCGAATGCGGAATAATAAATGAACGGTATCCCGAAATGGATATGATTTCATTCGGACCTACAATAATCGGTGCGCATTCACCGGATGAAAGGGTTCAAATAAGTACTGTTGAGAAATTCTGGAATCTTCTAATCAATGTACTGAAAAATATTCCGCAGAACTGATTCTTAAGGGGATACACTTTGAGTGATCTCCTTAATTTTTTTGAAAGCGAAAATAAATTGGAGATAAATTCCACTGCATTTAATCGAAGGTTCGCATAATATTAGAAGACGGATTGATTGACTGTCTGATAATTTCAAAAAAAATAGAATTTAAACAGACAAACAAGTACAATAAAAGGTTTCATTAATATATTTTAACTAACGATTCCATTTTTAGCAATTTATTGTTAAGTTAATTGTGCAATCGATTTGAGGTTTTATGATTCTGAAAAAGTCAATCGCTTTGCTGATTGCCTTTTACTGTCTAACAGTTGTTCAAAATGTTTTTCCGCAGACTTTCGGGTTTGGCTGCCTTGGTTTTGTCGGCGGTTATGGTGGATATTCTTATCAAGAATTTGATGCCAAAGGACTAAATGAATATGTCTCCGCTTTTAACATCAGCAATAAAGATTCTCTCAGTTCACCAATGGGAAAATTCGGAAAAGCTAAAGGCTACCGGGTCGGTATAAATTTCTTCCGAGCTAATATTAAAGGATTTATTCTTACCACCAAAGGTTTCTATCAAGCCATCACTGAAAAAAATTCTGCAACCATGACTTCCGCCAACGGCACTTCAAATATAACTTATCAACTCGATTTAAATAATTGGGGGCTTGGTCTCGATCTCGGAACTTCGATTACGGGAGGTTTAAGCTGGAAGGTTATTGATGCCGCAGTTCTTTTAAATACGGTAACCTTTACAAATACGTTGAACATGCCGGGACCTACAACCATTGTAAAAAAATATAATAATGAAAAATATGTTTTGGGATACTCCGTTGGTACCGGATTTATATTAGATATCGTTGAACAATACATAAGCATAGAAGGCTTAGCCGGTTATTCATTTTTTTCAATTGATAAAATGAAATCGGATGATTCATCCAATGAGATGCCGGCTGCCGAAAACTCTGCCCAGCCGATGAGAAATTTCATTGCTTCCGGAGGCTTTAATGCAGTAGTTCAGTTGAATGTTGGTTTCCCGCTTTAATTCCATATAAAGATTTAAGAATGAAAAATTACGAAGAACATAAAAAAAGAATAAAGCTGCCTCACTCAGTCAATACTAAAACAAAGCATAATGCATTTGAAGAAAAGGAAAAATTTGAGAATGCATTAATTGAGAGCGAAGAAAGATTCAGCTTAATGGCTGATACGGCTCCGATAATGATCTGGATTTCGGGAGCCGATAAGCAATTCTTTTATTTTAATAAAATGTGGCTAAGCTTTACCGGAAGATCAATTCTTGATGAGCTTGGCTACGGCTGGCTGGAAAATGTTCACCCCGACGATGTTGATAATTTTCAAAAGATTTATAATTCCTCTTTCAAAAGTAAAAAAAATTTTGAAATTGAATTTCGATTAAAAAATCAAGATGGAAAGTACCGCTGGATTTTTACCAGAGGAGTTACTAGGTTTTTACCCAGTAAAGACTTTGCAGGATTTCTTGGAACTGCTATAGACATAACTGACCGCAAGCAGACTGAAGATGCCCTGAGAATGAGCGAAGAAAAATACAGATCAGTTGTACAAAATGTTAGAGAGGTTATTTTTACTACCGATGATACCGGTATAATTACTTTTCTAAATCCGTTCTGGACTGAGCTGACAGAATATGATGTAAAGTCCAGCATTGGAAAGCATATTTTTTCCTACTTTCATCCTGAAGACAAAAAAAATTGCACAGACCAATTTATTTCAATAATCTATAAGAAGAAACCGTATTCACTTTTCGAATCGAGAATTAAAACTAAGAACGGCGCATATAAGTGGATTGAGATAAATGCTAGGATAACCCTCGACGGGAATTCAAACATAACCGGAATATCGGGGACTATAAGCGACATTCACGAAAGAAAATTAGCAAACGAAGAGTTGATAAAAGCCAAGGAAAAAGCTGAAGAATCAGACAGATTAAAATCTGCATTCCTTGCTCAAGTTTCCCATGAGATTAGAACCCCCACAAATATAATTCTTGGTTATAATTCCTTAATTAAAGAAAAATTACATGAAGTATCCGGATTAAATTTGAGCAGAGAGTTTGATACTATTGATGCCAGCAGCCGGCGCTTGCTGCGAACGATAGATTTGATTTTAAATATGTCAATGGTGCAGTCTGGCACTTATGAAATCATGAATGAAAAATTTGAACTTGAAAAACTGCTGCAAGACTTGGTTATGGAATTCAAGCCTCTTGCAGACGAGAAGAAAATCCAGCTCAGATACAAGAATCTTTGTAGAAATAGTTTTATTTTTGCGGACAAATATACTTTAACCCAAGCATTTCAGAATTTAATTGATAATGCTATTAAGTATACCAACAAAGGTTTTGTTGAAGTGGTAAGTGAGGATGCCGCTGAAAAATTATCAATAAAAATAAGTGACACGGGAATCGGAATTTCGAGTAATTATTTACCAAAGCTCTTCCAGCCATTTACTCAGGAGGAAGTAGGTTATTCAAGAAAGTTTGATGGAAACGGGCTTGGACTGGCATTAACAAAGAAATATATAGAAATTAATAACGGGACTATTACTGTTAAAAGTTCAAAAGGTAAAGGTACAACTTTTACTATCTTAATGAATCGGGATAATTTAATGGAGGCAAAATGAATTCTTCTAACGTGGATAATGATAAACCCAGGCTGCTGGTAATTGAAGATGATTACGAGAACCAGAAGCTTATTGAAACTTATCTTAAACGAAAATTCAGTATTAGTGTTTGTGATTCTGAAGTTACCTTTTATGAGAAATTAAAGGAAAGCAAATATGACGTATTTCTTGTAGATATTTCTCTAAGAGGAAAAAAAGATGGATTGCAGCTTGTCAAAGAATTGAGACAGTCCTCGGAATATTTTGATGCACCGATTATCTGCATTTCCGCCCATGTATTTCCAAAGGATCGTCAAAATGCTTTTAATGCAGGAGTTGATGAATTTCTTCCGCGTCCAATTAGGAATGAAGATATGCTGGCATCAATTTTGGAAGTGATGAAAAATAAATCCGGGAAGTCCATTTAGTCCCAAATTTTTACATAGATTAATTTCAGTTTAAAATTAAATTTCACTTCGTAATTAAAGTTTGCGCTGAGAGTTTTCAAAAACTATTTTTTTTAGGTAGAGGGAAAAGGTATTTCCATTTTTTTTTGCTGCTCCGGTGCATATTTCATTAAAAAAAGGAGTAACTATGGAAACTATTTTTGATCATAATATTACAGGGATCGAAATAGAAGTACTAAACTCTTTCATCCCAAGCAGGGCAATAAGAACAAGGGAAAAATATGCTGAAAGCCTAAACAGCGATAAATTTAACTCAGATTTATATCATCTTTATATGATTAGGGGAAAAGCGGAGAAGGCTGAAGAATATCTTAACAAGATAAAGGATCCGGAATATAAATACATTTTGTCGGCGTTTTAATAACTCCGCTTTAGTATGTTAGAAAGGAATAAAATTTGAAAATTCTATTCCTTTCTAATTTTTAAAGCATACCTGTGTCCCCAAAATTAAGATGTTTAAGGTTGTAAATCTGCTTTCATCTGATCAAACTGTTCTTTTGTTATCTCACCCTTTGCATACCGCTTCTTAAGAATATCCAGCGGACTTTCTTGAATAGGAGGCATGTATTTGGGAGAATGTTCTTTGTTGATAATTTTGACAACAAGCCAGATTATCAGTATAACAAATAGCAGCTTGAATATACCCCAGAAAAATATTCCGTCCCAGAAGAAATCATGAAACATATTTTCTCCTTTAATAAACTTCTAAAATTAATTCTGCATTAAAGTACAAATTTAATAGATAACTTACCATAAAATATTATTCTAGTCGCAGCAGCTTTTTGTAAATAATCTTTTGGTAATTTTCTTCCATCCCGGAGTAATTTCCTGATTCTTGAAGCCGGCAGAGGAAATAATTCTGGATATTTTTTCGCTGTTTAGATTTTCCGTTTTTACTGTAAGAATTTTTCCAGGGTCATTCAAATTAATATTCCATTCAGATATTTCACCAGTTTCATCTAAACTGTATTTTATCTTTTCAACTGCCTTATTATCGTTTATAGATCG
>JAJYSI010000041.1 GCA_021793635.1 Bacteroidota bacterium | reverse complement strand
TAACTTCGCTCAGATATGGAAAATTTTTTATACTCAATTGACGTCTCTATTTTGTATTTTTTCAACCACACGCTTTCGTGCGGCGCATTAAATAGATTTTTTACAATTATTACCAACGTAAACAACTGGTATATTGCTTATATAATTCTACTTGGAATAAGCTTTATTAAAGGCGGAAGAAGAGGTAAGATTGCTGCTATTGGCGTTCTAATACTAATTTTAGTTACGGATCAGGTAAGCGCGGGACCGATAAAAGATTTTTTCCACAGGGTCCGTCCTTGCGGTGCTTTGAAGGATGTAATTACTCCGCTTGGCTGCAACGGCACTTTTTCTTTTCCTTCCAACCATGCGGTAAATAATTTTGCCGCCGCGTTTTTTTTCTACAAATTATTTCCGAAGATTAAATGGGCTGTGTTTATCGCAGCTTCGCTTGTAGCACTTTCAAGAGTTTATGTAGGGCTTCATTATCCCTCCGACATATTAGGCGGCGCTGTTATCGGCTCGGCTTTCGGTTATGCATTTGGTTTTGCAGCGCTTAAGTTAGATGAATTTTTAAAAACTAAATTTGAAAAGACTTCCGAATAATGAAAAAAGAATTATTAGAGAAATTAATTATCCGACCTGCAGAAGAAAAGGATATTCCGGCAATCTATTCTTTTATAAAAGAGATTGCTGATTTTGAAAAGCTTGCTAATGAAGTTGAAGCAACCGAAGAAGGCTTAAGAAAATATTTGTTCGGTCCAAAAAAATACGCTGAAGTATTAATTGCGGAGTATGAAAATGAGCCAGCCGGACATGCATTCTTTTTCCATAACTTTTCAACTTTTAAAGGAAAGCCCGGAATTTATCTTGAAGATCTTTATGTAAGAAAGCATCTGCGCGGAAAAGGAATTGGTAAAGCATTGCTTCTTTCGTTAATCAAATTAGCGAAAGAAAGAAACTGCGGCAGAGTTGAATGGGCGGTACTGGATTGGAATAAAAACGCGATTGATTTCTATAAAAGTCTCGGCGCAATTCCAATGGAAGATTGGAAAATCTTTAGGTTGACTGAAGATAAATTCTAAGCTAATTGAATTTACTTACCGCCGGATTAATTTATGTCCCCGGACTGATTTTGTTCAATTAAAACAGTCAGAATTTTTACTTCGTCGGTAAATTTTATTACATCGACGGTATAATTTTTCACGTTGTTGGTAATATTTTTTACCTATTTGGTTAAATTAATAACTCCTCCGGTAAAATTATTTACATCGTCAGAAAATATTTAGACTCCGTTGGAAATTACTTTTACTCTGTAAGGAAAAATTTTTACATCGTCGGAAAATATTTTTACTCCGTCGGTAAAAATTATTACTCCGTCGGTTCAAATTTTGGTTATTTTCTTCGAAATTATCATAAAAACGAAGCATCATCATTTTATCAAGATCATTTTTTTAACTTCTCTGAGATTTCCGGCTTCTATTGAGTAGAAATAAATTCCGCTTGGAAGATTAGAACCGGAAAATTGAACTTCATATTTTCCTGCCGGTTCAATTTTATTTACTAAGGTAGAAACTTCTTTGCCAAGAATGTTATACACTTTTAAAGTTACATGGCTGACTGCTGAAATCTGATAGCTTATTACTGTGGTAGGATTAAAAGGATTCGGATAATTCTGATAAAGCCTGAACGACTGCGGAGTTTCTGCTCCTGTTAAATTGACTCCGGTAGTAACACTTCCGGTGTACCTTGCAACTGCAGATGCATAAAGATTATAAAAGTTATCATAAAGAGAACTTCCCGAAGCAACTATTTTTCCGTCGGATTGAATTGCAACTGATTGAGCTTTATCATCGCCGCTGTTACCATATGCGCCGATGACAGAAGTAGTGATTCCATTAGTACCGAATGAATTATCCAGGCTGCCATTACTATTGTAACGGGCTAATGCAAAAAGATATTCATAAGCATTTCCTTCCGAAAAACCTGCGGCAACTATTTTCCCGTCGCTTTGGATAGCGACAGAATTAATTTCATCGCTTTTATGTCCGATTGAATTAACAGCCGCACCGTTGCTACCGAAAGTTTTATCAACTGAACCATCCGTATTGTAACGGACTAAAGCAAAATCATATTCATCAGTAGTCTGCGAAACAACTTCGGAATAGCCGCCAGCTATTATCTTTCCATCCTTCTGAATTGCAATTGAATTAATGTCATCATTTACTCCTCCAACTGATGTTAAAGAAATGCCATTTGAACCGAAAGAATTATCGAGATTTCCGTTAGGGGTAAATCTCAATAAGGCAAAATAATTTTGCGAACCGTCGCCGGTATATCCGCCCAATACAATACTGCTGTCACTTTGAACAGCAACAGATTTAGCTTCGGTATACTTCTGTAGAGTACCCGAAATTTCCAAAGCTTCTGTTAATGTTCCGTTAGCCCCAAATGTATTATCCAATGTTCCGTTTGAATTATATCTGGCGGCGGCAATTACGAATACATTTTGATTTGAGATTGAAGTGTAGGAATACCCGGCTGCAATAATTTTACCGTCTGCTTGCAAAGCTGCAGAAAAGATTTCATCATCTGATTTTCCGATTGCAGTCATTACAATTCCGTTTGCACCAAAAGTACTATCGCGGCTGCCATCGGTATTGTAACGTACTAAAGCAAAGTTTCGCTGGCTTCCGGCACCTCCGATAGATGTATATCCGGCGGCAATAATTTTACCATCCGGTTGAAGTAATCCGCAAAAAGCTTCTTCGTCTGTATAGCCAATCGCAGTGGTATCAATTCCTTTTATTCCGAACGTGCTGTCGATAGTTCCGTTTTGATTATAACGCATTACACAAAAGAAGGATTGGCTTCCATCTCTCATCGTTCCTACTGTTACAATTTTTCCATCTTTTTGAATTAAAGTAGAATAAGCGGTACCGGACATTCCGATACCGCCTGTTCCGGTTAGTGTAGTAGTAACAATTCCAGTTGAATTAAAGCTTTTGTCAAGTTGTCCGTCTTGCGCTCTTAAATTCGTACCGAATAAGAAAAAGAGAATTAAAAAAATAGCATAAATTATTTTTTCATATTTCATATAGACACCCGGAAAAATTATTACAACTAATATCCAACTTCATATATGAAGTTATTTAAAATGTATAAAATGGTTTATTGTCATTCCGAACTCGTTTCGGAATCTATTCTCTTAGGCTGTATTTAGATGCTGTTCCGAAAGCTTTCGGGACAGCATGACAATAGCGTAACTTCAATACATATTAAATGCTACATAGTTTTCTTAACAAAAATTTCATTTCAAAAAGATCATCTTCTTTACGGATTTAAAACTTCCGGCTTCAAATGAGTATAAATATATTCCTGAAGCCACTGTTGATCCGAAGTCATTCCTTCCGTTCCATTGAATTTTATATTCGCCGGCATTTTGATATGCATCTACCAAGGAAGCTACTTCCCTGCCGAGAATATCATACACTATTACTTTTACATTTTCTGCTTTGGGCAGGTTATATTCAATTATTGTAGATGGATTGAATGGATTGGGATAATTCTGCATCAAGCTGAAATATTTAGGAACCGAAGTATTTATTTCTTCGGTACCTGTTAAAGTGGTAATCTCCGCTCTTATATAAAGTGTTGCATGGAATGGAGGATTTTCATTATCTAATTGAGTCCATGTTGAATTATTCGGATTGTATTCCCATCCTCTTCCGTTTGTAACAGTATCTATTCCGATAAGAGGTTCGTTCGTACCGTCATATTTTGCACCCACCCAAAAATCCGATCCGGAGGTTGTGGGATTATTAACGCTGCTTGAAGATATATCAATAGTGTTCCAGCCTTTTTGAGGCGTAAATAATTGACCGGCATAAAATGGAGTTACATCCGGGGTACCGAAATTAGCAATACTGCCGGGATAAACTACCGGATAGAAGCTTGCATTACCAGTCGACTCGTCGCCGCCTATGTAATAAATAAGCTTATCTATTTTAAAGTTACCTTGAGGCGCTGTTAGCCGGTTTGCTAAGACCCAATCCTTATTCGGCATTGTTTCATATACACCGGTTTGAGGGTTATTGTTATCATAAGAAAGCAGAGTGCTTGTTGTATCGGATGCGGCAGCGGAACCGACATAAGTATAATATACACCGTTGCCATGAGTTCCAACTACGACCTTACCGTCGGTCTCGCGTGTTGTAACCATATCGCATACTACATTTCCAATTGAGTTAGCACTTTCCTGCGCCCAAACTGTAGATGTTCCGTTCAATTGCGTAGTAGAATAAACTCCGGTGCTTGTTGAAACGAAATAATAAGTCGTTCCCTGGTAATTAAGAATACTTGCCCATCTGCATGAAGGACCATCGCCGGAGCCGTCGGCATTCTGTTCAAGATTTCCGGCAACATCAGTCCAACTGTTTCCGCCGTCAGATGAATAGTATAGACTGATAACATTGTAATTTGAATAAACAAGCATTACGTTGTTACCGTTATCAGGATCGACAGCAATACAGCTAACGTAGGCTCCGTCCGAAAGACCTTTACCGGACCAAATGTCTGTCGGGATCGGGTCGCCGGTATTTGCGTTATCAACTTTGTAAACACCGCCGTTTTCTGTTCCATAGTATAAGATATTTGCAGGATTCTTAGATACAGCTAATGCAGTAACGACATCGCCTTTAGCGGTATTGTTCATTACACTCCAATTAACTGAAGTAGAATCTTGAACGTAGTTCGGTATCCCGCTTAAATTGCTGTTACGCCAAACGCTGTCTCCGGCAGCAAAGTACATTATGTTGCTGTTATTCGGATCCAGGACATAAGGAGTGACAAATAAAAACCCTGAAGCTCCGATTGGTTTTATAACAGACCAATTGGAATAATTACCCTGTGCATTGAGTGTTGTTCTAATTACGAAGCCGTTCTGAGAGCCTACATAATAATAAGCTTTATAATTAGCTATTGCAGTCATGGTACCGTCACCCGCAAAAGGAATATCAACCCAATTTGCATTCGGATTAGTTGAATTATAAAACCAATCGCCGTTATCCTGCAATCCCCCGATAACAACATTATCATTTTGCGCAGCCTGGTCTACTGCAACACTGTAAAACTGAGAAGTTATGTATCCGTTATCCAGTTTTGTCCAGCTTACTTTAGTTGCAGTAACATCGCTTGATTCACTTATTCCTCCGTCATTTCCAGAGATAACAATATTCGGATTAGATGGAAGAAAAACAAATGCATGCTGGTCCGGATGCTGATTTGGATACTGGCTGTTATTGCTTGTCAGATTATAACCGCCGAACCAGTCTGAGGTATCGATAGGCGTAGCAAATCCATCTGTTGATCTGTAAAGATTAGTTCCTCCGATAACGACAAAATTCGGATTATCAGGTTTTACTTTGATAAGTATATCGTACGATCCTTGTGAATTAAAATTTCCATTCATGCCTCCAAATGCCGGTAGGTTTGCGGATCTATCTTCCCATGGACTCTGAGCGCCGTCGGTATATTTCCATAAGCTGTGTCCGTCTGTTGAACCATCATCTTCGACAAGAACCTTACCGGCGCCAGGCGTTTCTGCTAAGAAATAAATTTGGCTTTGATCCGACGGTGCAGCGTCCATAACAATACTTCTATAAACAGACGGAAATCCCGAAGGAGTAATGTTTACAAAGGTACCGGAATTTCCCGAAGTAGATCTCCAGATACCTGCATTGGAGCCTGCACCGCTGCTGAGGGTAGCATATACAACGCCTGTATTGGTTACAATAACGTTAGTAAACTCTCCTGATCCATTACCTAAAACCGGCTGCCAGGTATTTCCACCATCGGTTGATTTTTCAATTGCACCGTAAGTTGCAGCATAAACTACATCCTGTGTAGTATTGGAAGGATCGATTGCAACATCCCAAACAATCTGGAAGCTGTAGCTAAAGCTTTGAGGTAAATTGTGCTGTGTTGCTGATAGAGGGAACCAGCTTTGTCCGCCGTCGGTAGATTTAAAAATTCCATCTCCAAGATAGAATGCTGAACCGCCTGAAGTAGAATTGCCGACAGCCTCTCCCGTTCCATAATAAAATACGTTTGTGTGCCCGGCTCTTGTATCCTGGGCAATACAGCTAACGCTTTGCAGTTGATTAGGACTTGTAGTTTTATTCCAGCTTTGACCGCCGTCGGTAGATCGCCACATTCCTCCCGAAACACCGCCTGCAAGTATAACATTATTGTTGGTAACATCTACAGCAAGCGCTCTTGTTCTGCCGCCGACATTGTAAGGACCAATTGAATTCCAAGTTAAGCTTTGAGGCTTTCTAATGCCTTTCTGCATTTCAACCTGCTCGACCGTTGGAAGTGTTTTGGCATATTTTAATTCAAGATTTCTTATGTTAAACGGTATTCTATTTGTTTTAGGATCTCTCAACCTCATAAATTCCCATTTAATTCTTCCGTCATGGTCGTCGTCCCTTGTTTCATGTTTTCCGTTTATCGATGAACTTACCATTGCAGCCCCGGCGGTAAAAGATAACATGAAAATGGATGCCGCGATAAAAAGAGTTAATCGTAAAATGTATTTCATTAAGTTACTCCTTCAATTTATTCTTTGATAACCATAGATTGCAAATTGTTTCAACTTGCTGTTTGAGTTCATTGTATGTCTTACAATTATATTTCCTGTAAAAGTATCGCCCGTCTTTAAGCCGGGATAAAACTCTTTAAGATTCGGAAATAAATTTTTGTCAGTTGGTCCAAGTGTAAAATAAAAATATAGATCTATGCTTGTCCTCTTCTGAAGCGGCGGAAATGAGCTTCCGTATCCGATAATCGAATCGACCCGTACTACAGCCTTGCAAGGATTAATTGAACAAGGATCTTTGGAAGAATATTTATCCAGGGTTGAATCGACTGAAATAACTGTCCCGGCAATCATGCATTGACCCGGCGGTATTTTTTTGCTTTGAGCCGGCGGACGCTGAACTTCTTTTTCGCCGCTATTTTTTTCAGCAATGATTTTTGAACTTCCGCATCCTAAAATTAAACCAAGACTCAACACTGCTGTTAAAATCAAAATTTTTATCATTTTTTGTTTGCCTGTTTTTATTTTGATAAAGATTTTAAAAAGCTATTTCAGATAAATCATTTTCTTTACCGAGTGGTAATTACCTGCTTCAAATGAGTATAAATATATTCCTGAAGCTACCGTTGATCCGAAATCATTTCTTCCATTCCATTGGATTTTGTATTCACCGGCATTCTGATCAGCATCAACCAAAGATGCTACTTCCCTGCCGAGAATATCATACACAATCAGTTTTACCTTTTCAGCTTTCGGCAAATTATATTCTATAGTAGTAGCCGGATTAAAAGGATTCGGATAGTTCTGAGATAAACTGAACTCCTTTGGTATCTCGGTATTAATTTCATCAACGCTTGTAACGGTACTTATCTCTGCTCTTATGTATAGTGTTGCCGGGAAAGGCGGATTGTAATTATCCAACTGAATCCAGTTTGATTTATCAGGATTATATTCCCATGCTCTTCCGTTTGATACTGTATCAAGACCAATTATAGGTTCATTCTTGCCGTCATATTTAACACCAACCCAAAAGTCCGTACCGGAGGTTGACGGGTTCGTTATGTTATTCGAAGAAATATCAATTGAGTTCCAACCTTTCTGAGGAGTAAATAATTGTCCCGTATAAAAAGGATAAATATCCGGCGTTCCGAAAAATGAAATACTTCCCGGATAAACGACAGGGTAAAAGCTTGCGTTGCCTGTTGAGTCATCACCTTGAATATAAAATATAAGCTTATCAATCTTAAAGCTTTTGTTAGGGGCAGTCAACCGGTTAGCTAAAACCCAATCTTTGTTCGGCAATGTCTCATACGCGCCGGTTTCTGGATTATTGTTATCGTATGAAAGCAGAACTCCGGCAGTATCGGTTCCGGTACTCGTCGTTACATGAGTCGTAAAAATTCCTTTACCGTGAGTTGCAACTACAACCAAGCCGTCTGTTGATCTAGCATCAATCGCATCAACAACCGAATTGCCGATTGTACTTGCGCCTTCCCGCATCCAAACTGTTTTATCTCCGTTTAATGTTGTGGTTGAATAAACACCGGTGCTTGTTCCAACGAAATAAATATAAGAGTTATTGATTGGTAATATCTTCACCCATCTTGTTGAAGGACCATCGCCGGAACCGTCAGGGTATTGTTCCAAATTCCCGGAGATTGAAGTCCACGTGTTTCCTGCATCGGTAGTATAAAATAAACTCTTAATGTAATAGTTTGAAAAAGATACAATAGCTTTGTCGCCGTTGTTTGGATCTACAGCAATGCAATAAACAAAAGCACCTGAAGGCAATCCTTTATTTGAAGAAACATCTACCGGAGTTGAACTGGCTGAATTAGAATTATCCAATCTAAATATTTCACCGTCATATGTTCCATAATAAATTCTGTTTGCCGGAGTTTTAGAAATTCCTATGGCAGAAATGTAGCTTCCCGAAGTTGAAGTATTACTAAACTTTGTCCAGTTTATTGTAGTCGGGCTGTTTTGTCCGTTAAGCGGAATAGCTGTAACATCAGAATTTCTCCAAATGACATCTGCCTGGGCGTAATAAATAACATTATTATTATTTGGATCAAGGACGTACGGTTCAATAATTCCGTTCATCTCTAAAGGATTAAGTGGAGGATAAATTGATCCGCTCGAAATAATGTTACCGTTATTATCTAAAATTTCTCTAAAGAGACCGCCAAATGTATAAGAGACATAATATGAAGAGCCGTTATCAGATATGTAGCAGTATTCGCCGTCTCCGCCGTTTATTTCATTCCATTGTGCGGTAGGAGAAGAGGAATTTGAATAGATTGTTCCGTTGTCTTGAGCACCGGCTATAATTATATCATCCGTTGTAGAATGATCAATTGCCGTAGCATAAAACTGTGTGGTAAAATAACCATTATTCAACGAAGTCCAGTTAGGAGGAGAATCCATATCATCAGAAGTTTTATACACTCCGCCGTCGCCAGCCACGTACATTAAATTAGAATTTGTTCTGGAAAAAATAATTACATGATGATCAACGTGATCAGTATTAAATGGAGCGTTCTCCGAAGTATCATTAAGAACAGCGATATTTGAATTAGTTGCAAATCCATCTGTAGACCGAATTAAATTAACTTCTCCAATGAAGACGGTATTTTCATCATCCGGTTTTACACCTATAGAAATACAATACCCCCATTGGGAATCGAAGTCAAAACCTTGTACACCAAAATTAGGTAAATTTGCAGTACGGTCTTGCCAACTGCCGCCGCTGCCTGAACCGTCTCCTGATAAATAAGTATATTTCCAAAGCATATGTCCGTCGGTAAACCCGCTTGCAGTATCCGATAAGAAATAAACTACATTTTCATTTGACGGTGCAATCCCAATTGCCGTCTGATTAGTATTAACCGGAAAATTATTCGGTGTTATATCGGTCCAGTTTACTCCGTCTGTAGATCTGAATATTCCTCCTAGCAATGGAAAAGAGCCATAATTTATTGCAGCATAAAAAACTCCTTTTGAAGTAACTGAAATATTACTGTACAATCCAAAAAAATTTGGAAGCGTTGTATCCCAGGTAGCACCGCCATCCGAACTATGCATTATGCCTGCTGATGTAGCTGCAAGAATTTCATCTTGATTTAAATTTGCAGGATCGGTAACAACGTTATACACAATAGAAAATGGACCGAATGATTCTCCGGCAGGAGTTTGAGTCGAAGTTAGAAGCGACCAGGAATTTCCATCATCAGATGATTTAAATATTCCGTTGCCTAAAAACATCAAGCTTGAATCAAATCCTACTCCAGCAGTTGCACTATTAACAATACCAACCGGCATAATTGTAAACTCGCCAGTCCCATAATACCAGGTATTTGTATGACCGGATCGAATATCTTGAGTAACGCAGGTTACGCTTTGAATGTCTTCGGGAGAAGTTGTTTCTTTCCATGAAGCACCGTCATCTGTCGACTTCCACATTCCGCCATTCACGCCTCCGGCAAGAATAGTATTGCCGTCATTAACATCAATAGCAAGCGCACGAGTTCTTCCGCCAATATTGTACGGTCCCCGCTGAGTCCATGAGTAGCTCTGAATATTGGTGTACCCGGATTTTTTCATCTGCATCTGCTGCTGTTCTTTTGTAGGAAGCGTTTTAGCAAACTGCAGTTCTTTTTTTCTAATGTTTGCAGGAATTCTGCCGGTTGCCGGATTTCTTAATTCCAGCCATTTCAATTTCTGCATAGCATTTAGACTTTCAGTATTACTTTCAAGAACCTGTTTAGGATTTTTGTTAATTAACTGAGCCGGCAATTTATTAGCGGCAAGTATTAACAACGCGCTTATAAGAAAATAAAAGTAAAGATTTCCCTTCATTATTAACTCCTGTTTTTTATATCGTTAACATTATTATTGTTCGATTTAGATTTATATTCTGTACCGCAGTTATGGCAAAATTTTCCAGTGGGATAAATAATCGGCGCTTCGCATTTCTTACATTTTTCCGTCATTTTTTCTCCGCACACAACGCAGAAAATCTGATCTTCTTTTACACTGCAGAAGTTTCCGCAGTTAAGGCATAGCCTGAACTTTTCAATTTCTTTTTTATCCAATTTATTTCCGATCTGATTTAAACATACTTTCAATGTGTAATTGATTTACATATTCAAACCGCATTCCATTGGATTGCTTTTCATTTTTTGAAGAGAATTAAGGCTGGAACTTGTCTAAGGTAAACTTCTTTTTACAACAGGTAAAGTTTAGTTTACGTATAAATTATGGAAGGCTCAATCTTGTTTGTCACTATCTGATATATTTAACTCCTTTAATATTTTATGCAATGCCTGACGGCTTATCCCGGCGGCTTCGGCAGCATCATTTATTCTACCGCCGGAACTCTCCAAAAGATTGGAGAAATATTTTTTCTTAAACTTTTGAAGTGAAGTTTTGTATTGTTCGTTTTTATTTGATAAATCTTGTCTAATATTTCTTGCCGGTATAATCTCGGGAGTAATTATTTGATTATCGTCAGTTCTTAATACAGCGTTGGTAATTATATTTTTCAATTCCCTTACGTTTCCTTTCCAGTTATAGCTCTCTAATGCTTTTACCGTCTCTTCCGAAAGTGTTAATCCTCGTTTGTTAAACTTGATAGACAGCTTTTTTAGATAATATTCGGCGAGATTTCTAATTTCATCTACCCTTTCTCTTAACGGCGGAATATGAATATTTACTACTTTAATACGATAATAAAAATCTTCCCTTAGTTTTCCTTGCTCTACAAGCTCATCAAGATTTTTATTTGAAGCGAGAACAAGCCTTACATCCAGCTTAATATCTTTACCGGTTTTTTGTCCGACTTTATTAATCTCCTTATACTGCATAAACTTTAACAGCTTCAGTTGAATCTTTTCACTTATCTCCGAAATCTCTGGCAGATATATTGTCCCGCCGTTCGCGGCTTCGAACTTTCCGGTCTTAGCTTCATCGGCACCCGAGAAAGCTCCCTTCTCATGCCCGAATAATTCCGACTCGATTAAATTTTCACTGAGCGTATGTATTGATACGCAAGAGAATAATTTATTTCTTCTATTACTTCTTAAATGAATTTCCTTTGCAATAATATCTTTCCCGACTCCGGTTTCACCGGTTAATAGAATGTGCACGTCCTGGTTCGCAAATTTTTCTATGTCCATTTCTATTTTGCGAATCGCCTCACCGGAAATAATAAGCTTATCGCTTTCCTCGTCAATTGCATCTTCCAACGCACTTAATTTGATATTCAGCTCTCTCTGTTTAAATGCTCTTATTATTTTTTCAATCAGCACATCTTTATTAAAATCTTTTTGAATAAAATCAGCGGCACCAAGCTTCATTGCCTTTACCGCAGTTTGAACATTTCCGTAATCCGTAATAATAATAACAGGCAGAAGCGGATCAATTTCCTTCTGAATTTTTTCAAGTATATCCAGCCCGTATATATCCGGCAGCTTTAAATCCAGCAGGACAAGATTGATATCTTCCTTCATAATTACAGCCAAGCCTTTCTTACCGTTCTCGGCTTTAAAGATTTGGAATTCATTCTTTAAAACAAATTCAACGTCGTTCATGAAGGAAACGCTGTCGTCAATGATTAATAATTTTTGCATTTAACTACCTTTCGAATCGCAGCAAATTAAATCGATTTCAATTTTATTATGAACAATGCACCGCCGATTTTACTTTTACCAAA
>JAJYSI010000040.1 GCA_021793635.1 Bacteroidota bacterium | reverse complement strand
GATCTAAGTATTCTATATTCCTGCGAAACTCTAACTACTCTTTCAACCGCCGGTAAAGCTTCTATCGCTTCTTTATTAAGAGCGGCAGTATCTCCAAACAAATATATTTCCGTAAGCTTCTGGAATTTTCCTTCAACAATATGTTTTTGCAGTCTAATATTATTCAAACCTTCAAGATAACCCCAAGTCTTTTTGAACGCCGCAGAATTTTCATCAGTATTCGGGCGAAGTATAACTATCATTTAACCGTCCTCATCATAAAAAATTTTAAAAGAATGAGTGTAAATTTAATAAAAAGTGATCATCAATTTTAGAAAAAAGCAGCACGGATTTTTATGTTAATGCATTCCACGGAATAATTATTCGGATAATCGTTAGATTTTCATAATCGTAATCTTTCAGCTAAAGATTACTCTGCTTCCGCCGGAAATTTTTTTGCTCAATCGGATTGTGAGTGTGAACCGGTAATTTAAATTTTCAAGTAAGAGTAAGAGCAAGACAGAAATGAAAACAGCTTCAGCAATTAATAAAAAAAGAGAGCCGTCAATTTTCATGACGACTCTCTTTTGTGGTCTTGAAGAATTTTCAGGACACTCAAACTCCCAATGTCTTAAAGGCATTGAAAGTTTCTATGCTTTATTTCAGTAAAAGCAGCTTCTTTGTGGTGACAAAGTTTCCAGCTTTCAATTGATAGAAGTAAACACCACTTGCAAGGTTTTCAGCATTAAACGTAATGTTATAGCTGCCTGCTGCCCTTACGCCGTTAACAAGTGTAGCTACTTCACTGCCGAGTATGTTATATACCTTCAGTGTTATATGGCTTTCATAAGGGACACTGAATCTAATAACTGTGCTCGGGTTAAACGGATTCGGATAGTTCTGATAAAGCTGATAAGAACTTATCTGAGACGGACTGCTTTCAACTGCAGTTACTGATTCCGGAGTAAGTGTAAACGATGCTGTGCTTGAATAGCTGCTCGTGTAATCAAGCGAGGTCGTTGTTGTTGCTCCACCGGTGTATCCGAATGAAGACGATGCAACAGAATAGCTTCCCGGAACAAGACCGGTAATTGTATAATTACCGTTCATATCCGTAACACCGAATGAGTATATCTGCTGGTTGCTGTCGGTTGCATAAACCAATGCACCGGCAACCGGATTATTCATATTATCAGTAACTCTTCCACTAACAGTAGCTAAACCTGAATCCGGTTCGTCGGTGACATTGAAATTAATTCCGCTAATTACACCTGAGGTAGTTACAGCAACGGAATCAGCATTTTTCCACTGCAGAGTCTGTGTTCCGGTTGCAGTGTAAAACGTCGGAATGTAGTCGCCTTCGGGAATTGCAAGCAGAATATATGAACCCGGATTTAAATTCGTAAATGAATAAGCACCGAGTGAATCCGAGAAAGTTGAATATCTTCTATGCTGCTTAGCTGCCGCATCAAGATTTATTGCAAGTACTAAGGATTGTACTCCAACGCTGTCGCTGTTCATTACTACGCCGCTGATACCGTTATTATAAGACGGCTTGTGCTGAAGAACGAAATTTATATTACTCGTATCGCCGGAAATTCCAACTCTGTCTGCAGTCAGGAAGCTGGTCTTATCATTATAAAATTGCGGGATGAAATCACGGTTAATTGCGTGGGCATAAATAACTACAGTATCACCCTTGAATACATTTACAGTATAGTTTCCATTGGTATCGGTTACCGCATGGAAGACTCTATGATGAAATGAATTTGCTACAACACTGTAAACTTCAATCCAAGCTTTAATTGGATGCCCTAAAGAATCTTTTACACTTCCGCTAAGAGCATATTTTTGCAGGGTGGGACGGGGAACCAAAGTGAAGTTGAAATTAAGACTGTCAGCAGATTTGAATGTAACTTTAGTTGCAGTCATTATGCGAGTTACATTATTATAAAACTGCGGTAAATATCCTCCTGCCGAGGTTAAAATGATGTAAGTACCGGGGAATAAATGCGCAGTATAAACTCCTAAGCTGTCAGTATGAGCTACCGTTAATCCCCATCCGAAAACAGGAATAAATGTAACCTTTCCATTGGCGATTACACTGCCAGTCGTACTGCTTTTTAATGTTCCATATGCCCATGCCTTAGCCACGTTTGTATCCAGAGCAACCTCCGCAGTATCTGAAGGTTTACTTTCTCCGGTTCTATTAACTGCAGTTACGTAATATGAATAAGTATCTCCGCGTTTAACAAACCTGTCAAGCCAGAATGTCATCGGAACGTGCGAATAAATTTTGTGGAAAGAACCGGTATCCGTAACAGCTCCATCTTTTCGATAGATATTGTAACGTTCCCCATTCATCATTGGACCGGGTGCTGCACCTGTCCAGCTAAGTCTAACATAAATATAGCTTCCCCAGCTTGCTTGTACTGCTGTTAAATTTGTCGGTGGATTTGGCTGTGCCATTAATCCGCTTGTCAATAGTACAAAAAAGACAAGAACCGAAAAGTTTCGAATAATCAGTTTCATTTTACACCTTTAAATTGTTAAAAATATTATAAATGGATCCTTTCTAGATTAAATAAACCGGGCATGATCTCTACCGGCAAACCAATTTTATCTCATATAAAATCATGCCATCAGTTAAGAAATTACTTTTATCGTGTTTCATTCATTTTTAGTTACCCGTAAAATTATTTACTGCCTGGAATAACGATTCAACTGCCTGGTAAAGAAAAACTTCAGGCAATTTTCATCCTTATTGTGCTGCATTTTTTACAGATTATTTTTTCAGGCGGATTAGACAGACCTTTGTTCAAAAAGTTTTATCCCCTTTTGTAAAAACACATGTGAATTTTTTACATGAAATTTTTTCCTCCGATGAGTAAAAATTTCTCTTTCTAGTTGAAAAGCAATCTACATTTCGGCTAAAAAATCCTTAGGATAATTCTATTTTTGAATTCTAATTCTGTGACTTTGAAAATTACTACTTGCCGGAATTTATTATTCTGCAGTAAGTGGTTTCTGCTTAAGTCCAAGCATCATCAAAGAAGATATTATGCCGAAGATCAAAGTGCCGATCCATAAAGTTGATGAGCCGTAATGTTCCAGAACTGCTGTACCAATCCAGGGTCCGATTGTGAAGGCAAGGTTGAAGATAGTTTGATAAACGCCCATATATTCGCCCCGGCGTAACGGAGGTGCTATCTCGGATATGTATGCTGAACTTGCTGGAAAGATAATCATCTCGCCGAATGTCCAGATTACAATAGTAAGGCTTATGCTGTATATATCTTTTGCAAAAGCCATTCCGCCGAATCCTATTCCGCAAAGCAGCGAACCGATTGAAAGAAGCTTTCTGTCGCTCCAGTGATTCAATGAATTGTTAAGCGGGACTTCTATAAAGATAATCATTACGGTATTTATCGTAAAAAGAATTCCGTAAGTAGCAGCAGAGAAATGTAAATCTCTTACAAGGAACACCGGCATTGAAGATTGATGCTGCAGATAAATCATCGGTATAGGCAGCAGCGCAAGCATAAAGTAAAGAAGTCTTGCGTCTGTAAAAATATTTCCGCTGATCTTGCCTGATTCTTCCCTCAATTTCTTTTTATGAACTTCATGCTCGCCAAAATATTTTTGCGAAGTCATAATTAAAAAAATCCCGGAGATTATAGAAGTAATCCCATCAACATAAAAAATATAATGAAAGTTTAGGAGAGCTAAGAAGCCGCCTGCTACTGGACCAATGCTCATTCCCGCATTTATAGCCAGCCTGTTTAAGGCGAAAGCGGGTCGCCGCATTTTTGAATCTACGATATCTGAAATTAAAGAAAGATTTGCCGGTCTGAATGCCTCGCTGATTACCGAGAGAACAAAAGTTACGGCAGCAATCATCGTAAAATCATTAATGAATGAATAAGCAAACATTACCAGACCGGATACGATAAGAGAAGTCTTCATTATCCGCAGCGATCCTATTCTATCGCTCAGCCTTCCGATGACGGGTGAAGTAATAAGTGCACCCAATCCATAAAACGCCAGTACAATGCCGGCTTTCTCCGGTGTAATGCCGACTTTCTGAGTCAGATAAATTGCAAGAAAAGGCAGCACCATTGTTCCTGATCTATTTATAAGAGTTGCCGCAAAAAGCAGCCACATACTTTTAGGCAGATCTTTTAAACCGCGCCAAGGATTCATTTGTAAACTACATTAATTTTGTAAAGCGTGAATATAAATATTATTTAGATAGCAGAGTAATTGTAATATCTTCTTTAGGGTATATGGTATATTGGTATAAGATTCGTTTGCCATATTATAACTTTATACCTCTATACCGGTAAACCGGAATTCAGAATGGTATCAAGCGCAATTTGACATTTAAATTATGTAAAAATAGATTTACGATTAAATTTCCCAAAGGTTATTTATGAAAAGGAGATCTTACAGGTTAAGCAAGGTTGGTTCACTGAATAATTTGAACCTGGTTACTGAAGAGATAAATCCTCCAAACGAGGATGAAGTTACAATTGAAATTAAAGCAATCGGATTAAATTTTGCCGACGTATTTACTATCGCCGGTCTCTACAAGGCTTCGCCGAAAGAAAATTTTATCCCCGGTCTTGAATTCAGCGGAGTTATAATAGATAAGGGAAGAAACGTTACCGACTTCCAAATAAATGATAAAGTGATGGGCTCGGTAAAGTTTGGCTCGTACACTTCTCATTTAAATCTCGATCATCGTTATATTATAAAATTACCAAACGATTGGACTTTTGAAGAAGGCGCTTCATTCATTGTTCAGGCGCTTACAGCATATTATGCTTTGGTTCCTCTGGGAAATATTACTTCTAATCAGAATGTACTTATTCACAGCGCTGCAGGCGGGGTCGGCATTTATGCAAATAGAATTGCAAAAAAATTCTCTGCTTTTACCATCGGAACAATCGGAAGCTCATCTAAATACGATTTGCTTAAATCAGAAGGATATGATGAAATAATAATTCGCAACGGCAACTTCAAAAATGAGCTGAAGGAAAAACTTAACGGGAAAAAGCTTGATTTGGTCTTGGATGCTATCGGCGGGAAAATTCAAAAAGATAGTTTTGATTTGCTGACAACAACAGGCAGAATGGTTGCATACGGACTTTCACAGTTTGCTTCACACTCCGCAAGACCAAATTATCTGAAGCTTGCTTTACACTTTATTACTATGCCGCGTTACCAAACGCTTACTTTAATCGAATCCAATAAGTCGATCCTCGGATTTAATCTTATATGGCTGTACGAGCGAGTTGATCAGCTAAGAAGTATGCTGCATGAAATTGAAAAACTAAATCTCGAAAAGCCGTATGTCGGAAAAGTTTTCGACTTCGATCATCTGATTGAGGCTGTAAAAGTTTTTCAATCCGGCAGAACGATGGGAAAGGTTGTTGTTAAGGTATAAGGTTATATAGGTATAGCGGTATAAGGTTTTACGGATTCGGCAGTATTCCCGATACCGTAAACCAATATACCTTTATACCTATATACCAAAATCCAACTATCGCTGAATAACCTGCGTCTTCCCTTCAATTTTGTCAAGCCTGCCGATAAGATTTTCAAACTGTTCCTTGTAATAAGCAAAAACATTTTCCTGCCCTTGAGTCGGAGCGGTGTCTGCACTTCCAACTGTGGTTGATAAACCGGATAAACCACCGGCAACAGATGAAAAATTATATCCTTGTCCGCTAAGAAGAGCTTTCAAAGAATCATTTTCAGCCGCTGAATTTCCGCTGTTATCTTCTTTCAATTTATTTTGAATTTCAGAATGTATGGAAACTGATTTATCAAGCATTTTATTTATTGACTGCAAAAGATCAAGCTGTTTTGCCAGGTCTTGCTGACTAACATGCACTCTCGGGTCAAGCTTTACGATAAATGATTGATTGTATTCTTTACCATCAAGGGACAGAGTTGCAGAATATTTTCCCGGCAGCACAAACGGACCCTGCGGCAAAAGCGGTGTTCCGTCGTCCCAAACTGCTGCCATTGAAAAATGATATACTAAAGACTTCGGACGGGCATAGCGTAAGTCCCAAACAAATCTATGCATCCCTGCCGAAGTTGAAAGCCGCTCAGGTTTGCTCAGCCAGCCTTTTTGAAAATATCTGTTTGTCGGAAGCTTCGCCGGATTTGACTGACTTGAATATTCTTTTACAACATTACCGTGTGAATCTTTTATTGTCAAAGTAACGGGACCATCAGCTTCATTCTTCAGCCAATAATCAATGATGGCGCCATTAGGCGGATTTTGTCCGAGCGGTGTTGAAGGCGGATACGGCGTATCGAGGTTTACGTCACCGCGCATCCTCCATGCCTGCTCAGGTTTAAATAAATGAACAGCTTCATTTTCCAACGAGGAAGAAATTTCTCTCAGCGGTGCAATATCATCAAGTATCCAAATTCCCCGACCTTGCGTGCAGGTTATCAGATCATTATCATGAACAACAAGATCATTATAACAAGTAGTTGGTAAATTTAATGTAAGCGGCTGCCAGTTCTCTCCATCATTAAACGAAACATAAACACTCCGGTTAGTAGCGGCAAATAATAATCCTTTATGCTTTGTATCAGTTCGTACTGAGTTGACGTATTCATCTTTTGGTATGCCTTTAGAAATAACCTGCCAATTTTTCCCGTCGTTATTCGTCTTCAAAATCAACGGAATATTTTTACCGGTGCGATGAGTATTAACTGCAACATAAGCAGCGTGCACCGAAAACGGTGATGGCGAAATAGCATCTATCCTTGACCATAAAGGAATTGAATGCGGTGTAACATTATGCCAGCTTTTCTCGCCGTTAGTCGAAAGCTGAACTAAACCATCATCAGTTCCAATCCACATAACTTTATTTGAAATTGGCGAAGGCGCGATTGAAAATATTACACCGTAACCTTCATCCTTTGCTTCTTGAAAATTAGGATTATTATTTACCTTTGCATTAGGTTCTTTGCCGGATAAATCCGGGCTTACTATTTGCCAGTGGTCTCCGTTATCAACAGACTTGAACAATACCTGCGCACCAAAGAAAAGCGGGTAAGGTTTGATGTGTGAAAACTCCAAAGGCGTAATCCATGTGTAACGGTATTTAACTTTGTTTTGTCTTGCGCCGTATGTAGAAATTGTCCATGGAGAAACATCAGCGGACTGCCTTGTAACATTATCGAAGCGAGAAATTGGTCCGCCTAATCCGGTACCGAAAACCAGATTAGGATCGCCGGGCTTCGGGATATCATAATCGCGTTCATCGCCGCCAACCGGGTGCCAGTCGCGGTCTTCAATTACCCCGTAAAAACCCTGGCTTTTAATTCCAACTGTACCGTTGTCCTGCTGTCCGCTGTAAATTTTATAAGGGAATTGATCATCGACCTCGATATGATAAAATTGACCTGTAGGCTGATTATACCAACCGGTCCAGCTTTGTCCGTTATTAACAGTAACCGCAGCTCCCTGGTCGGATGATGTAATCATGTGCGAAGGATTTTTAGGATTTATCCAGAGGTAATGATAATCATCTCCGCCGGGCGCACCTTTGAAAAACATAAAATGCTTTCCGCCGTCTTCGGAGCGGCTGATAGACCTTCCCATAACATAAACAATGTCAGCATTATTTGGATCGACAGTTACTCTGCTGAAATATGAGTTTGCAAGACTGCCGTCATGGTTTACAAACTGCCAGCTTTTCCCGCCGTCGTTAGATCGGTATAATCCGCTTTTACCATTTGCCGAAGCGATGATTGTCGCATAGACAATATTACCGCTGCTGCTTCGTGCAACTGCCAAGCCGATTCTTCCAAGTGCACCTTCAGGCAAGCCGCCGCCGGTAAGCTTTTGCCAATGTTCTCCGCCGTCTTCACTTTTAAAGATTCCTGAGTTTACACTCGTCTCCGGATCATAATAATCCAGCCATGGATGCATGTGCATCTGCCATAGAGCCGCATAAACAACCGAAGGATGAAGCGGGTCTTCGGCAAGGTCAACAGCTCCGCATCTATCATTTACAAAGAGAACTTGTTTCCAGCTTGCGCCTCCGTCTGTTGTAAGAAAAATTCCGCGCTCATGGTTATCTGCAAAAACATGACCGAGAGCCGCAACTAAAACTCTCTGTGGATTAGTTGGATCAATTAATATTTTACCGATATGATGTGTATCCTTAAGACCAACATTTTTCCATGTCTCTCCGCCATCTTCAGATTTATAAACACCATCGCCGGAAAGCATATCATAACGAAGCGCAACCTGTCCGGTTCCCACATAAATTATTTTTGGATTAGAATTAGAAATAGCAATGGCTCCGACTGAGGAAGCACCTTGATGCTGCATTAATCCCTGCCAGGTACCGCCGGCATCGCTCGTCTTCCACACTCCGCCTCCCGCTCCGCCGAAATAAAAAACATCCGGTGAATCAGGAATACCAACTCCCATCGTTGCCCAGCCTGCTCTGAACGGACCGACCAATCTCCATTTCATACCGGCATAAGTCTTCCCTGAAATTTTCTGAGAAAATACTGCCGTACTTAACATTGAAAAGCATATGGTAATTAAGGAGAGATATTTTAAATTAAATCTTTTATTAAGACTTGGCAGAAAATTCTGAAGGCGGTAAAGTATTCTTTCCATTTTAAAGACTCACGATTAATTGAACAGAAAATTATTTTAAGTTTCCGCACGCGGAAGGCTTAGGGGCAAATATAAGAAAAGTTAATAAGATATAATGTCGTGGAAATCTTAAAGGGATTTGAAAGAATTTTTTTTGTAGCTAAGCTGGATTTGTTTACTGAGTATTTTAATACTGTGATTGGATTGAAAGGATTGGGCTAATTAAATGCTTATCTATAATCCAACATCTTTTGCTATGAATATAGAATTAAGTTGTCTTCGATAAACGCTTTTTTATATATTTATTCGGTATAGCTTTAATTATAGCTCTAAGGGCTTCATTAACTTCAACCGGATTCTGAAAAATTTCTGCTACATCTTTATCTATAGGATAAAGTATAACTTTTTCTTTGACTATACCGGCAAAGCGATTAGGTTTGGCTTGGGAATAATCAAGCGAATATTCACTTTTCATAAAACCATTTTTTTATACGCTGTTTTCTTTATAAACTCTTCTTTCTTTAAAAATACTTTCTGCTCGTAAGCTGATCACTGACTGCTGATATTTGTAATAGTTACTATAATATTGGCAGCCGAACAAAACCATATTGCTCAAAATGATTATCAAACGTAAAGGCTTTGTTTATTCTAAACGTCTCCATTATTGCAAAGCTAGTACAATCAGTAAAAGAGAAGGATTTATCCGAGTACTTCTCAAAAATATCCCATGCCTTATTAATTATAATCTCGTTAACAGTGAAAATTTTAATTTGTTTTATTTTTATCAATTCTTTGATTTCATACCCAAATTCAATCGTCCTTTTATGTCCAATATCTAATCTTAGAAGAGTGTAAGTTTCATCCAAAATATATTCACTTGAAACATAATAATAGCCTGCATCCAAAAAGTTTTTATTTGCTTTTACGGCATTATTAAAGTGCATGTCACTTTTACAGTTTAAAGAAACCCAGGCGCTTGTATCAACAAAAATACTTTTCATTATCGGTTTTATTTAATAAATATATTGATCATGGTTAGCCGAGCCGTCTTTGAACTTACCCTCAACCGCCCTATCACCTATTGTATAAAGTGTACTATTTGATAACTGAACTGACTCGGGTTCTGTTTTCTCTTCTTTCAGAAACGTTATAAATAATTCTACCTCGTCCTGTTCAATGTCTATCGGTTCCTTAGGTATAATCTGACCTTTTTTATATATGCCTTTTATTGTCTTATACATTAGTTGCCTTGTTATTTTAATCCGACAAAATATTTAGCCATAAAATACCCTAAGGTAAAGCAAAAATCAATGTCATGTATTTTTACTTTAGCAGTATAATTTCTTCGTCTCAACAATGCTGTCTGCTATCATCCTATAAAAATAAATTTCGAATGGAAGCTCCTACTCCAAACACTATGCATCATTTTTAGTCTTAAATTATTATCGCACAAATATCTGACATTGAGAATATTTGAACATTGCAGCAGTGGAAAGTATGGAAACGTTTTATTATTTTAAAAATAAAAATAATAGTAAAGAGTTTGAAATGAAGGATTATAATTATTCAATTGTAATTGAACCGGATGAAAACGGATATCATGCTTATGTTCCTGCTCTAAGCGGATGCCATACATTTGGTTCAACCGTGGATGAAGCAAAGATAAATATTAAGGAAGCAATTCAGCTTCATATAGAAGCTATGCTGGAAGACGGTGAAAAAGTACCTGAAGAACTCGAGCCTACTTTTGTAACTAAATTAACAGTAACAGCTGCATGAGTAAACATCCCGCAGTAACTGCAGCCGATCTTATACGCGTAGTTAAGAAGTTCGGATTTATAGAACAAAAACCAAAAGGTAGCCACTTACATCTTAAACGAGATTCCGACAAAAGAAGAATTACTATACCTGTACACAAGGGCAGGGATATTCCTAAAGGGACATTAACTGCTATCCTTAGAGATGCCGGAATATCGATAGAAGAATTTCTTAATTACCTATAATCCTCTGTTAACTTCCAACAAAGCCATTACTATGTACGTGAAAAAAAATATTATTTCAATAATATCAATTTCTTCGTCTCCGCAAAGCTGCCTGCAGTCATTCTGTAGAAATACACTCCGCTGGCAAGATTGCTTGCATTTAACTCAACGTTATAATTTCCTGCTCTCTTTTCTTCATTTACAAGCCTTGCTACCTCTTTACCAAGGATATTATATATTTTCATTGTAACAAAACTGGCTTTAGGAATTATGTTATTCATTGATTGTATCCTAATTTGGTACTAATTTAGCCGCAACAAATACTAGGAAAAATACAATGCCAATCATTAAATCAATTTCCAGCCTACGACACCGCACAAGGGAAATTGCTTCTATATGCCATGAAAATGACGAGCCGGTTTATTTAACTACCAACGGTGAAGGCGACCTTGTTGTTATGACAATCGATCATTATGAGCGCCTTAAAGCACAAGCCGATCTGTTTGAAAAGCTCGGTACTGCCCAGGCGCATTCTGCTGCCGGAAAGAAAGGAATCACTCATAAACAGATGATGACCAAACTCCGACGTAAAATAAATGCCGGGTAAATATACTCTTAAATATCTTCCTACCGCACAAGAAGATTTGATTTCGATCCTTGAGTTTATCGCCAGGGATAACCCCGACCGCGCTTTATTGTTCATTAATAAATTAGACAATCGAATTAGTCAACTTGAACAGCAGCCTTTGCTGGGACGAATTCCAAGACATATTAAGCTGCGTGAATACGGTTACAGGGTATTGATTATTGAATCGTACCTTGTATTTTATGTCGTACGGGGCAAGATTGTTGAAATACACCGGGTGGTTCATGGTTCCCGTAATCTTAACCATCTTATCTGACATAATCAAAATAAATAAGAACTACTTTAATAGAATTAATTTCTTCGTCTCCGCAAAGCTGCCAGCCTGCATTCTATAAAAATATATCCCGCTGGAAAGATTGTTTGCATTTAACTCAACGTTATAATTTCCTGCTCTCTTTTCTTCATTTACAAGCCTTGCTACCTCTTTACCAAGGATATTAAATACTTTTATTGTAACGAAACTGGTTTGGGGAACTGAATAGTTAATTATTGATGTCGGATTAAAAGGGTTGGGATAATTCTGTTGCAAACAATAGTTTTTTGGGAGATTATTTTTTATTTGTACAATAGAGGTTGGTATCAAATCAAATGGTTCAAAATAAATAATGCCATTAGATGAATTGTCATAAAAATCATAAAGTAAATCTGATATTGAAGACGAATTATTTACTCCCCAATAGTTTTCTTTAGCATAGATATTTGATATTCCATTATTATAAATAGCATACCTTTTGCTTTTTCCTGAAAAACTTAGGAACTCATTCTTACCTATTCCCACACTGTTGCCTCCACCTAAATCCGGACCCGCGTTATTATCAATATAAATTCCATTAGAATAAACAGAATCTATAATTGAGTTCTGTATTAATGGATTGCAGCCATTAATGTATATTGTATTGTCGCCGGCATAATAAAACCTGCAATAATTAAATTCACAATTACTGTCAATTGCAGTGTAATTGAATTTAATTTGTCCCCAATCTCCTGCAACTGGTGAACTTGATCCATCTCCATTACTATCTCCGCCTCTTGCATCATCTCTATATGATGTGAATATTATCGGTTTATTTATTTCTCCATTAGCCTCCAATCCGCCATTT
>JAJYSI010000039.1 GCA_021793635.1 Bacteroidota bacterium | reverse complement strand
TTCGCAATGCATCTACCTGGTCCTGCATTAAAGCAATGAGAGGGCTGATTACAATCGTTCCGCCGTCAAAACAGAGAGCAGGAACTTGATAGCACAGCGACTTTCCTCCGCCGGTAGGCATAAGAACAAGCGCATGCTTTCTTTCGTTTACAATACGGTTTATTATTTCTTCCTGCTTACCGCGGAATGAATCGAATCCAAAATACTTTTCTAAAATTTCAGAAGGTCTGTTCATTAGTCAACATTAATATTTTCAGTTTTACAAAGATAACAATGCAGGCACGAATAATTTCTGATTAAAATCAGATAAAGAATATTTCTTCTTAAAAATTTTCTTTTTTATCTTTGAACAGAGTATTAAAATTAAAAGGAAATTTAATGGGGAAATCTTCGACTACCTCATTAGAAAAATCATCAGGATATTCTCGCCGTCAGTTTGTTTTATTTGCAATGATGCTTGCAAATTTTATGGCGGCGGTCGAATCGACAATAGTAGCTACAGCCGTACCAACTATCGTCAGCGACCTCGGCGGCTTTAGACTCTTTAGCTGGGTATTCTCCGCTTTCCTACTTACGCAGGGAATAACAATTCCAATATACGGGAAGTTATCTGATATATATGGAAGGAAAAAGATCTTCGCATTCGGTACGCTGCTTTTTATTCTCGGCTCAGCATTATGCGGTTTCGCAAGTAATATGTACGTTCTAATTTTATTCCGCGCTATCCAGGGCTTGGGTGCGGGCGCAGTTCTTCCTGTAAGCCAAACGATTATTGGAGATATATATAACCTTGAAGAACAAGCCAAGATTCAAGGTTACCTCAGCAGTGTATGGGGAATTTCTGCGGTTATAGGTCCGGCTATCGGTGGAATAATTGTTCAAAACTTCGATTGGGCATGGATATTCTTTATCAACGTACCCATCGGAATTATTGCTGCCTTCATAACTTCCATTTATTTACATGAAGATTTAACAACGATGAAAGAAACAGACCGCTTCAAATTAAAAAATGAATTTTCACATCGTCAAAATCAAATAAGGATTGATTATGCCGGTTCAATTCTTATGATGTTGTCAATTTCTTTTCTGCTTATAGCAATTCTTGAAGCCGGAAGCCAGTGGGAAATAACTGATATTAAATTTATCGGGATGATCATCTCCTCAATCATACTATTCATTATATTGGGATTTGTTGAAATGCGCGCTGAAGATCCGGTAATACATTTCGATCTGTTGAAGATGCCGGTAATATTATTCCCGGATATTTTATCGATGATTGTCGGAATAACCACAATATCAATTAGTTCCATTATTCCAATGTTTGCCCAAGGAGTGTTAGGTGCTACTCCTATGGCTGCCGGATTTCTTCTTGCCGCAATGTCAATTGGCTGGCCCATAGCATCAAGCCAGTCAGGTAAGTTGATCTTAAAGAAAGGATTTAGATTTACCGGAGTTGCAGGCGCTCTCATACTTATTATTGGTTCTGCTCTTCTTTTGCTTGTAAATAAGAATTCAAATTATTTTTCAGCGGCTGCGTTTATTTTTATTATTGGACTTGGATTAGGACTAACCTCTACCACTTCAATTGTCGCTGTTCAGCGCGCGGTATCATGGTCAAAACGAGGAGTTGCAACAAGTTCAAATGCATTTATGCGGATGATTGGGGGAACTTTGGGAGCTACTTTGTTCGGAGGACTTTTAACTGATTATATAAAAAGCAGCCTGCCGCAGTCCAAAAAAGATTTGGATATAATTAAAATTCTGATTGAACCCGTACAGCGTGCAAAATTATCTCCATCTTATATTGAAGAACTTAGAGATATTTTGGCTGGTGCAGTTCATAATTCTTATTATTTTCTTCTTGCCATTGTAGTACTGGGAGTAATCGCTGCGTATTTAATTCCGAAAAAAATTAAGGAAGAAAGCATCTGATCAAACATAATTGCATTACTTTAATGAAACTTGGTATAGAGGTATACGGTATATGAATTTTCACTATATACCTTATACCATTATATCCTTATACCTTTATACTGTATATCCCATGCATGGCTGACGAACTACAAGTAATTTTAAATTTTGTTTGAAACTTATCATGTCAAAAGATATATTTGCCCAATAATTCTTTACAAAGGGATCAGAATGAATTTAGATAAAGATCTTCAATCGATGCAGGAAGCCCGCAACTTAGCACGAGCCGCTAAGGAAGCACAGCTTGAATTCCAGCATTACAATCAGGAACAGGTCAACCGCATTATTAAAGCAATGGCGGAAGCAGGATACAGCGAATCGGAACGTCTCGCTAAAATGGCTTGCGAAGAGAGCGGCTTCGGCAAATGGCAGGACAAAGTTATCAAAAACCAGTTTGCAACTAAGAACGTTTATGAATCAATTAAAGATTTGAAAACGGTTGGAGTAATTGCATCCGAAGCCAACGGCAAAGTAATAAAGATTGCCGTTCCGATGGGAGTAGTCTGCGCATTGATCCCTTCAACCAATCCTACATCAACCGCAATGTTTAAAGCATTGATTTCACTTAAATGCCGAAATGGAATTGTCGCAAGTCCTCATCCGCGTACACCGAAATGCACTGCAGAAGCGCTTCGCATCCTTGCCGATGCAGCAGAGAAAGCCGGCGCTCCAAAAGGCTTAATCCAATGTATGAGTACATCTACAATTGAAGGTACAGATACTTTAATGAAGGACAAAAACATTGCCGTCATACTTGCAACCGGAAGCAATCCTATGGTTAAAGCTGCTTACAGCGCGGGCAAACCTGCATACGGTGTCGGCTCAGGTAACGTTCCGGCTTTCATCGAGAAAACTGCCGATTACAAGAAAGCGGTCGCAGATATAATTTACGGAACTACTTTCGACAACGGAACTTTATGTTCCTCCGAGCAGGCAATGATTGTTGATCGACCTCTTCGGGAAAAAGTAATTGACGAAGCAAAAGACCGAGGGTGTTATTTCTTAAATGAAGAAGAAAAGAAAAAACTTGCCGGTGCAATTCAAAAAGACTTCAGAATAAATCCGGATATAGTTGGACAACCTGCATCGTTTATCGCAAAGTATGCAGGTTTCAGTGTTCCTGAAGAAACCAAAGTTCTTATTGCAGAATGCAGTCTCGTTGGCAGACAGGAACCGCTTTCTATGGAAAAGCTTTCCCCGGTATTGGCATTTTACACTGTTGACGGATGGCTGGAAGGATGCCACCGCAGCATTGAACTGTTACAGTTCGGCGGCATCGGACATACAATGGTAATTCACTCTAACGATCCCGATATAATAATGAAGTTTGCACTTGAGAAACCTGCATTTAGAATTTTGGTAAACACAGTTGCGTCGGTCGGTGCAGTAGGATATACAACTGCATTATCTCCATCAATGACTTTGGGTCCGGGAACAATCGGAGGCTCAATTATATCTGACAACGTTACAGCAAAACATTTGATGAATATTAAGAGCCTTGCATTCGAGACGAATCCGATAAATCATGGTCAAACGGTTTCTTCGTTCAAGCCTTCTGCGAATATCTCGGCACCAATTGAAAAAGGTAATTTCATGCAGGCGATTGAAGAACGGTTAAAAGCGAGAGCAGGAAACTTCCCATTAAAAGATTCTTATCTGCCTAAGAAAACAACTACATCAGCGGAAGATCAATTCAAACAAAAAAAATCAATTATTTACGGAAGCGGATTAACCGAAGATGAAGTGAATAAGATCATCAAAGATTTTGACAAAGGATATTAAGTTTATTTGTCAAAATCTTTATGAGTAATGCACGAACACATATTAATTGCTGAGGATGAAAAGGATATCCGCGAATCGCTTTCTTTTATACTTGAAAGCGAAGGATACAATGTTGCTATCGTCCAAAACGGAATTGAGGCTGTTGATCAATTAAAAAACCGCAACTACGACCTTCTGATTACAGACATCCTAATGCCGAAAATGGACGGCATGAAGCTTCTGGAAACGACAATTCAGATTTCACCGCAAACACTTGTTATCATAATGACTGCATTTGCTTCAATTGAAACTGCAGTAAGTGCGTTAAGGAAAGGCGCTTCTGATTATATACTTAAGCCGATTGAATTCGATGAAGTTCTTATCCGCATCAAACATCTTTTAAATCAGAAGCAGCTCCTGCTGGAAAATAAACTCCTTCGTCAACAGATAGACAAGCGTTACAATTTTAATAATATCATCGGGCAGAGCAAACCAATGCAGAGCATTTACGCTATGGTAAAACAGATTAGCTCTGCACCGACAAATGTTCTTATAACCGGTCCATCCGGAACCGGCAAGGAATTAATTGCGCGGGCAATTCACTCAAACAGCGATAGAGCCGACAAGCCTTTCATTCCGGTTAACTGCGGCGCTATACCGGAAAACCTTTATGAATCGGAATTCTTCGGTTACAAAAAAGGAGCTTTCACAGGTGCAAATGCAGATCACGACGGCTTGTTCAAAGCTGCTAATACCGGTACCCTATTTTTAGATGAGATCGCCGATCTACCCGAGCATGTGCAGGTAAAACTTCTCCGCGTCCTTCAGGAAAAAGAAATCCGTCCGGTTGGCTCAACCTCATCAATAAAAGTTGATGTCAGAGTTCTTGCAGCTACAAACAAAGATCTTTTAGAAGAAGTTAATGAAGGACGGTTTAGGGAAGATCTCTATTACCGGTTGAACGTTGTTGAGTTGAAACTGCCCCCACTCTCTGAAAGGAAGGATGATATTCCGCTGCTCGTAAATTTCTTTATTCAAAAATATAATGAGGACTTAAAGCGGAAGATTAAGGGAGTGGACAACAATGCAATGAAGGCTCTTCTTAATTACAGCTGGAAAGGCAACCTTCGCGAGCTTGAAAATATTATTGAGCGTGCCATTCTTCTATGCACAACTGATTACATTTCAATTAATGATCTGCCTTCCTATTTCAAAACTGAAGATGATGCAATAAAACAGTCAGAAAATTTTCCCGGCAATTTATCGGATGCTCTTGAATCATTTGAAAAGCAGCATATCACTAATGTTCTAAACGAAGTAAACTGGAACCGCACCGAAGCCGCAAAGGTGCTGGGAATTGATACTTCAACCCTTTATAGAAAGATGATGAAGCTTTCGATCAAGATGAAGAACAGTATTTAATTGACAGAAGTATGAAATAAATATCTTTTTATATTTAAACAAAGGATATGTAGACTAATATTAAACTTCATATATTGGTTATTTTCATGATGTGAGTAATTACTTCATATCTTAAAGTATCAATTTATCCCTTCTATTCCATTTGCATAGACATTAACAAGCTTATATTTTTCACTCATGTCAAGAATTTCATTCCACATTTTTGATAACGTTGAATATAATTCCTTCTGACTCATATTCCCGACTTTAATATGAATTACTTTTGGCGGAGGGTCTTTAAAATTATGCGTTTTGAAAAATCACTATCCTTGGTAATTATAGTTAAATTATTTTTTGCGGCATACTTCCAAACTTCTTCATCCGACCAATCTTGATTTATATCTTTTAGATGAACACACTTCTCATTATTCCATAAAGAAAAGTAATAAGGAAGATTTACATCGATTAAGAACTTAAGCACTAAGCTGCGCCTTTAAAGGTATAGTCTCTTTTCATAATTTCAGCAGCAAATTTTAAACATGCATTTATATCTTCTATTTCTAAAAATGGATAGGCTTTAAGTATATCCTCTTTTGTATCCCCGGCACTTAAAAACTCGAGGATAGTAGATACGGCAATCCTTTTTCCTCTTATTGCCGGTTTACCATTAAGTAATTTATCGTCAATAGTAATTCTATCCGAAATATAGTTCATAAAAGCACCTAATATTATTCAAGCAGTTGCTTTAAAATAAGAAATTTAATTCAATAATGTTGAGGCAGTTAATTCTGCTTTGATAAAATCACGCTGATTGTTTTGTTAAAACTAAAGATGAAATTATTAAATTCTTACTTACTATTTAAAGAATACGGATACTCGATTCCCCAGCCGGTATCGAGCATCCAGCTTCCACTGCCGCAATTTACTCCTTCTTCATCTTTTCGATAAACGGTGTTATCAAATCAATCGGAATCGGGAATAAGATTGTTGAGTTTTTATCAGATGAAATTTCCGTTAGAGTTTGTAAGAACCTTAATTGAATTGCAACCGGATATTGCTGAATAACTGCTGCAGCATCAGAAAGTTTCTGGCTTGCCTGGAACTCGCCTTCTGCATTGATAATTTTTGCACGTCTCTCGCGTTCAGCCTGGGCTTGTATTGCTATTGCACGCTGCATCTCAATAGGAAGATCAACCTGCTTTACTTCTACGGCAGTAACTTTAACGCCCCATGGCTCGGTCTGTTCGTCAATAATTTTCTGAAGCTCGCGGTTTATCTTTTCCCGCTCGGCAAGTATTTCATCCAGTTGAGACTGACCAAGTATGCTTCGCAATGTTGTCTGCGAAATCTGCGAGGTGGCAAACAAATAATCGGCAACTTCTACAACTGCCTTTTCAGCCTGGACAACTCTAAAGTAAACCACCGCATTTACTTTTAACGAAACATTATCTTTTGTAATGATGTCCTGAGGCGGTACATCCATTACAACTGTACGGAGACTTATCTTTATCATCCGGTCAACAATCGGAATTAAAAATATAATCCCCGGTCCTTTTGTACTGACAAGTCTTCCGAGCCTGAAAATTACTCCGCGCTCGTACTCGCGTAAAATTTTTATAGCGTTAGCTAAAATAAAAATTACAAATAGAACAAGAATAAAAATGTAAACAGATACTTCCTGCATAACTTTCTCCTTTGAGATTAAGATGAATTAAGCTTTCTTTATTTTAAGTTTTAAATTTGAAACTCCTGTAACTACAATTTTACTGCCGGTTGGAATTTCACCGTCAATACTTTCGGCTTTCCATATTTCACCATGAACTTTTACCGAGCCGTTTGGATTTAAGTCTGTAATAGCTTCTCCGGTTTCGTTTACTAATCCTTCCGAGCCCGTTGTAGGCTTTCTTTTCTGTGCTTTTATTCCAAGTCCGATGGCAAATGTAAAGAACAAAAAAGTCAGAATTACAACAGTTGCAATAACTCCCCAAGATACCCTAAGTACGTTAAACCCTGAATCTGTTTTAATAAGCATTAATGAACCCAATAAGAGAGAAACAATGCCGCCGATTGTCAGCAGTCCGTGGCTTGGTACTTTAAGTTCTAATACGAATAGAACTACTCCGAAAATAATGAGTGCTAAGCCCGCGTAATTTATTGGAAGTGTCTGCATCGAATAAAAAGCAAGCACAAGACTGATTACACCGATTACTCCTGGAAAGATTGAGCCTGGATTATAAAGTTCAAAAAGTAATCCGTAGAAACCAAGCATCATCAGGATATAAGCAATGTTCGGATCGCTAAGCAGGCTAAGCAGCTTTTGCTGAAAGCTCATGTCTAAATAAATTACTTTAGCATTTTTTGTCGAAAGAACAAATTCGCCGCTGACAGTCTGAACTTTTCTGTCATTTATTTTATTTAGAAGATCCTGCATATTGGCAGCGATTAAATCAATTACACTGTCTTTCAATGCCTCAGTCTCTGTAATTGAAATGCTTTTTCGTACGGCTTCCTCAGCCCATTTAACATTTCTATTTCTTTTTTCACTAATTGATCTTATAAATGCGGCGGCGTCGTTAGTAACCTTCTCAGTCATTGTTGAATCCATTTGTCCTTGAAGAGAAACCGGGTGAGCAGCGCCGATATTTGTTCCGGGAGCCATTGCCGCAATATTGGCAGACAGAGTAACAAACACTCCCGCCGAAGCCGCCCTTGAGCCTGCAGGTGAAACATAAACTACAACAGGTACCGGAGATTGAAGAATATCTGATACTATTGATCTGGTTGATTCAAGCAGACCGCCGGGAGTATTTAATCGAAGGACGAGACACTCGGCATTCTGCTTTACTGCCTGTTCAATTCCGTAATGGATATAATCTGCTGCCGCTGGATTTATTGCACCGTCTAATGTAATGACAACAACTCTTGGAGTCTGGCTAAAAGCCTGGAGCGTGAAGAAAGTAAAAAACAATACAAGGAATGAAAACCTGAGCACCAATTTTTCCCTTATCAAGTTGTTGATTGAAACTTATGGAAAAAATTTTAAGGAAGCAAGAAGCCGAAAGTTTAATTACTAATTTGTTCTATTTTTTTATTGCCTGCATCTTACCGGACTTTGATATTTTCAATAACGTAATTATCAAAATCTACTTTAAGAATGATTATTTTTTAACTTGCTCTCGGCATCAGAGGATGGGCAAAAATTCCGAAGCAGTAAATTAATTTTGCTGTTTCTATTTATTGAAAGTCTATAGATATCCTACCATTAAATTGCCTCGGCATTCATACCGGGGATTAAAAATCAAAACTATTTTGCTTTAGCTTCATTAAGCATATTATATAACTAAAGCAATTCATTTGTCATTTCTTGGTCTTCATCAGTTGAAACTGACGGTAATCCAATTCTTCAATTTAACTCCGAAATTGATTTTTGCTTGAGAGAAATTGATTCTTGTGAGTCCGAAACACAATCTTACAATTCCGAAATGACTGCAATCAACTCCGAAATGATTCCACGCAACTCCGAAGGAACTGCTAATAACTCCGAGATCAAGTTTTGTGACAGAGAAATTAAAATATGTGAGTCCGAAGCACATCCTACGAACTCCGAAATGACTGCGATCAACTCCGAAATGATTCCACGCAACTCCGAAGGAACTGCTAATAACTCCGAAGTCAAGTTTTGTGACAGAGAAATTAAAATATGTGAGTCCGAAGCACATCCTACGAACTCCGAAATGACTGCGACGAACTCCGAACTGATAGCTGCTGACTCCAAAATGATTGCAATCAAGTCCTGAGTTAATTAGTACAACTCAATAAACGTAGTTCATAAGTCCGCAAAGGTTAGTCGTAACTCCTAAAGAAGATTTTATCTTAGTGAGGAATTCATGTATGATACCGTTTTATTAATTTATAACTCTTTTATATTAATTTCTGTTTCCTTACCGGCATCTGCAAACGTAGAAACTACTTCGGGAGTTACCCAAATAAAAATGCATCATTCCCTCATAGTACAATAAAACAGAGGAATTAAAAATATTTAGAACTTAGCCTTGGTTACATTTTCTTCTGGTATATAAATAAAATTCTCTCTAACTTTATAACATAACATTTATAGTTTTGGGGCTGCCTCAAGAAGTTTAATTTTTATTCTTTAATTCCCTTGATATGGACATCAGAATTTTCAATTTATAAATAACATTAATCCATCAATAACCAAAAGGAAAAAACATGAAAAAATATTTTTACACATTAGCAGTTCTCATTACAGCGGGCTTAATATCTGCGTCCAGCCTCTTTGCACAGGAATCATACAACTTAAGCTATAAGTTCACAAAGGGTAAATCCTATCTTTACAGGAACGTTACAACATCAGACATGACTCAGGAAGCGATGGGAAGAGAAATGAAATTCAGCAACTCTTCAAATGATGTTGTCCGCTTCGAAGTTAACGATCTTGCCTCAAACGGCGATGCCGATCTTATTTTCACACTCGATTCAGCCGTTGTAAGAACTTCTATGATGGGAAGAGATACCACTTTGGATGTTTCTGCTCTTCTCGGTAAAAGAGTGAAAGCAACTATTACTCCATTAGGCGAAGTTAAGAAATTTGAAGAAGTGGATTCGGTTTCCGTTCAAAATAGATTTGTTTCTATCTCCCAATTAGTAAATAGCTTTTTTGCAAGACTTGCCGGTAAAGAAATAAAGACCGGAGATTCCTGGAACGGCAGCGTTATCGATACAATTAAAAACTTTGGCGGTGCTATTATCGATACTACAAATTTTGTTTATACATTAGCCGGTAAAGAAAATAAACTTGGACATAGCTGTTTAAAAATCCCTTTCACTTCAAGTCTTAGACTTAATGGAAACGGTAATATGCAGGGTATGGAATTATTCATTAACGGAAACGGCAAAGCATCCGGTACAATTTATTTTGATGCTGAAAATGGTTTACTTGTTTATGAAGAATCAAATATGAATAACAACATGACCATGTCAACCTCAGGCGCTCAAGGCATGGTAATACCTATGACGCAGTCTGTAAAAGTAGTCCAGTCTCTAATTGAACCATAAACTTTCATAATTGATCTATACATTACTGGGAAGCATTTGTTTGTTTACAAAGCCGGATAAATTAATCCGGCTTTAATATTTTTTCTAATTCATTCCTATTTTTATCTTTAGGTGTCTATTGTTAAAATTTATTGCGGAGATAAACCTATGAGTACATTCGAACGATTTTTAAGTAAACAATCTCAGATAATTTTTTCAATTATCAGATTTGTTTTCGGTTTCTTATTCTTCAGCCACGGTGCGCAAAAGCTTTTTGATGCCTTTGGCGGTCATGGTACAATGGGCAGCAGCGAAATGTTATTGGCTGGAATAATTGAAGTCCTTGGAGGGATAGCTATATCACTGGGAATACGTGCAAGATATGCTGCAATTGTTACTGCGTGTGAAATGATCTTCGCTTATTTAACAGTTCACTTCCCTCGCGGCACCTGGCCTATTGAGAACGGCGGTGAACTGGCAGTGCTTTATTTCCTGTTCTTCTTATTTACAATTGCAAACGGCTCCGGACCTTGGAGTGTGGATGCATGGATATTAAAGAAAAAATAATTTAAACCGGCTGTTCATGCGTAAGACAATGCAGAGTTCCTAGCCCCCATACTAAATCAACAGCATGAATACCTATGACCGGTCTATCAGTTATTAATTCTGAGAGAATCCCCAGAGCAATTCTATCATTAGCATCGTTGAAAGTTGGAACAAGTACTGCGGCATTTGAAATATAAAAATTTGCATAGCTTGCAGGAAGTCTTTGTCCTTTAAATATTACCGGCTTCGGCATTGGAAAGTCAACAACTTCAATTGAAGAACCGTCTTCAAGCTTAACATCCTGAAGGCGTTCTTTATTCTCTTTCAACGGTCTGTAATTTTCATCATCTTGATTTTTTTCATGTACGAGCACAACAGTATTTTTGTTTACAAACCTGCAAAGATCATCAACATGACCATGCGTATCATCGCCTGCAATCCCCTTTCCCAACCAAACGGTATTTGTAATGCTAAGATATTTTCTAAAGATTTCTTCGTAATCTTTTTTAGAAAATCCCGGATTCCTTGTCTGAATTTTCTCATCAAGTAAGCATTCTTCGGTTGTAATCAAAGTCCCGCTGCCATTGCAGTCAATCGAGCCTCCTTCAAGAACTACATCCCTTTTGTTATGCTCGGCAATTATTCTTTTCAATCCAAGCTTTTGCGAAACAAACTTCGGGAACTTTTCATCCTTTTTATAATTTGAATATTTTGCCCAGCCGTTAAATCTAAAATTTATAAGAACAGTTTCTTCATCGTTCTTAACAAACGCAGGACCAGAATCCCGCATCCATCCGCGGTCTGTTTTAAGAATAAAGAACTCAATATTTTTAGAATCAACATTAGCGGCAGCTAAAACGCTTTTTATTTTTATTACATGTTCTTTTGATTCAGCAACAATGCGAACAATCTCACCGGGAGAAAGATTCTTAACTATTTCTGCATATACCCAGGGAATCGGAGTAAACTTACCGGGCCAATCTTCTTTATTATGCGCCCAGCCAAGCCAGGTAGCTTCATGCTTTTCCCACTCAGCCGGTAAACGAAAATTATTATTTGTCGAAATGTTTGAAGCAGTAGATTCTTTTGCCATTTACTTCCCGTCTAAAAATCTTTCTTCTATACCGCTGTATGCATCAACTCGTCTGTCACGTAAGAACGGCCAATTCTGTCTTATATACTCTATCCTTGACAAGCTAATTTCTGCAAGAAGAATTTCTTCTTTATCAACTGTAGCCTGAGCTAATATTACGCCTTGCGGATCAGCAATAAAAGAGGAGCCCCAGAATTGAATGCCTGCCGAATCTTTAATTTGTTTTTCTGTACCGACACGGTTTACAGCCGCTACATAAACGCCGTTTGCAATTGCATGCCCTCTCTGTACCGTCATCCATGATTCAAATTGGGCTTTACCGTGTTCCTTTTTTTCATGAGGATGCCAGCCGATTGCAGTAGGATAAAATAATACTTCGGCGCCTTGCATAGCGGTTAATCTTGCACCTTCCGGATACCATTGATCCCAGCAGATAAGCGTTCCGATATTGCCAAAGCGAGTCTTAAAAGATTTAAAACCAAGATCGCCCGGAGTAAAATAAAATTTTTCATAATAAGCAGGATCAT
>JAJYSI010000038.1 GCA_021793635.1 Bacteroidota bacterium | reverse complement strand
TTGAACAGTTGGAACGAAGATTGCTAATGTTAAATAAAATTATCAAGAAGACATTTAGTCTTCAAGAGTTTTGCCTCTCTTCTTTAAGCCCACCTTGGGACATGGTGAATGTAGATCCGCAAGTAGACCGCCATGTCCCAAATTTTTTTCTCTTCTAATTTCATCTAAATTATCTAAATCAGAAATTGATTGGAACACAGGGAGATTTTTTTGTGACCTATATTATGACATGAACTTTGAGATTATCCTGCTTAGTTGTTCAAACTCTATTAGAAATGCGTCATGACCGAAAATGGATTTTATTTCCGCATATTCTGAATTTGGAATTCGTGAGGCAATTTCGATTTGCTCGCTTGCAGGGTAAAGTACGTCGGTAGAAATTCCGAGGTTTAACGAACGCGCTTTAATACTGCCTAGAACCTCTTCAAGTGTTCCCCTTCCGGCACTTACATCATGCAAGTCCATAGCGTTTGTAATATAAAGATAGGTGTTAGCGTCAAATCTATTTACAAGTTTTTCACCTTGATATTCCAGATAGCTTTCAATTTGAAATTGATCTCTTTTTCCTAAAATATTTTTCTTTTCTTTTACTGAAGTTCTCCCGAATTTAATATCAAAGGAAGCCGCACTGCGATAACTTATCATTGCAATCTTTCTTGCTAAGCTTAAACCCCTTAACGGCTGAACAGAATAGTTCCCGTTATTCCAGTTATCATCGTTTATAATGGCATCTCTTGCAGTTTCGTTTAATGAAATACACCATGGCGAATGTTTAGCCGCAGTTGCAATTGGAATTATTGTTTCAACAAGTTCGGGAAACATAACAGCCCATTCCAGAACCTGCATTCCGCCAAGCGATCCGCCTGCAATTGAAACTAATTTTTTTACTCCCAAATACCGGATTAAGCTATGCTGCACTTTTACCATATCGCGAACTGTAATAGAAGGGAAGTCAAGCTTGTATTGTGTCCCGGTTTTAGGATTTATGCTTGAAGGACCGGTTGTACCGTAACATCCGCTTAAAAAGTTAGTGCAGATAACAAAATATTTTTCAGTATCAAAAACTTTCCCGGGACCAATCAAAGGATCCCACCATCCGGCTTTTCCTAAAAACATTTTGTTGTACTTAAGTAAGAATTCTTCTTTACCAGAATTAAGCACTTCGTCTTCTGTAATAATTCCGGCTGCATGCGCATTACCGGTTAAAGCATGACAAACCAGTATTGCGTTATCTCCGCTGCTGTTTAAAGTACCGTAAGTTTGATACGAAGCAGTTACATCAGTTAACTGTTCACCTGATTCCAGATTAAGCGGTTCATTTTCGTCATAGAGTCGGACGAAATTAGTTTTTGCTGCAATTTCAATTGATTCTTTCAGAGCAGTTTCCATTATATTTTCTTTGTAAAAAAATAATTAATAAATATCAAACTTACTAAAATTTAAATCATAGCAGAAAATATTTCTGCTATGACACTTTCACTTAAAGATTTTGATATGCGGTTAAGCATGAATTTTTTGTTTCACTGCTGTATTTATAGCAATGTCGAAATCTTCAATAATATCGTCGATATGTTCAATACCAACAGATACTCTTATTAACTCAGGCAGAACTCCAGCTTCTTTCTGTTCTTCATCCGAAAGCTGCTGATGAGTAGTTGAAGCCGGATGAATTACTAAAGTTTTCGCATCGCCTACATTTGCAAGCAAGCTTGAAAGCTTTACGTTATCGACAAAAGCTTTTCCAGCTTCTATCCCGCCTTTAATTCCGAATGAAAGCATAGAACCGAAAAGTCCTTTTCTTAAATATTTCTTAGCAGATTCATGATAAGGATGACTTTCAAGTCCGGGATACCAAACCCAATCAACATTTGGATTTTTCTCAAGCCACTTAGCAAGTGCCAAACCGTTCTGTGCATGTCTTTCAATTCTCAAGGATAGAGTTTCCAGTCCTTGCAATAAGAGAAATGCATTAAATGGACTTAATGCCGGACCAAAGTCTCTTAGTCCTTCAACTCTTGCACGAATAATGAATGCAATGTTTCCGAACTGAGAACCTTTTCCGAAGATTTCATTGAATTTTAAACCATGATAACCCGGTGATGGTTCGGTAAAGATAGGAAAGTTGCCGTTGCCCCAATCAAAATTTCCGGAATCTACAATTACTCCGCCGATTGAAGTTCCATGACCGCCAATCCATTTGGTTGCCGATGCAACAACAATATCAGCGCCGTGTTCAATTGGTTTGGCTAAATAACCTGCAGCGCCAAAAGTGTTGTCAACGATTAAAGGTATTCCGTGTTTGTGTGCGATATCAGCTAAGGCTTTAATATCCGGTACGTTTAATCGTGGGTTTCCAATTGATTCGACATACAATGCTTTTGTCTTTGAATCGATTAACTTATCAAATTCCTTTGGGTTATCGCCATCGACAAATTTTACTTTTATTCCAAGACGTGGAAACGCAACTTTGAATTGGTTATAAGTTCCGCCGTAAATATTGCTCGTCGAGACTATATTTTCTCCGGCTTGAGCAATAGTAGATATTGCCAGAAACTGTGCTGCCTGTCCCGAAGAAGTTGCTAATGCTGCAGCTCCGCCTTCGAGAGCGGCAATTCTCTTTTCGAAAACATCCGTTGTCGGATTCATTATTCTTGTATAAATGTTACCGAATTTTTGCAGACCGAATAAATCGGCGGCATGCTGTGCATCGTTAAAGTTATACGAAGTGGTTTGGTAAATCGGCACTGCGCGTGAACCTGTAGTTGGATCCGGAACCTGCCCGGCGTGCAGCTGCAGCGTTTCATATTTGTAGTGTCTCTCTTTTCCATTGGTGCTCATTTGTTTTATCCTTTCAGTTATGTTTATTATTTATTTTACTAATTTCAAACTTAATTTCTAATGATGATTTTATAGTTTTCTGAAGCTTTCTCTTAATCATAATCTTAATCGTGCTTTTATTTCAAAATAATTAATAACCTTACTACACTTTTCTTCAAAAAAAAACCTCTTCGGTAAAGATTAATCGAAGAGGTTTCAAAAACTTCTTCTCTCATCTTTCCCGTAATCCCGATAAATCGGGGTGGGCAGGAAGTAGCACCATGTCCCCCGATTATTGTCGGGGCGGTTGCTAAGGTTTCACAGGGCCTGTTCCCTCTACCTTTCTCGATAAGAGCTCAAATATTTTAAATAATTTTTTATATCATTAACATTTTTCCAATAAAAAAGCCCTTCACGTTTTCGAGAAGGGCTCAGTCTAAATTCCTATTTTATGAAAATCAGGCTGCGTCCTTCCGCGATGACATGCACATCATCATACAGCAAAGACACATTGCCATTTTGTTCGAGATAATATTTCTGTTTTCGGTTTTCATTTTATTAGCTGCAAAAATAATCGTTTGAATATTACTTGTCAATAGCAATAATAAGACTTAGCGAAAAATAGTTTTTGATGTGAGATAGATTTTATCGCTAAAAAAATAAATCCTAACTTTATTAATTGATTTCTTATCGGAAATAATTCAATCCGGTATTTGTCCGCATTACTGCTTTACATTTCACTTATTTCTATCTTATTGACATCTTCTAAAGTGATTGTCATTAAGTCATTATCATCCGGATCAAGAAGTGTTAAAATTCTTTCTTCCTGATTGCTGATTGCCTTATATAAAATATTTTTTACCGTTCGTGCATTGCCGAAGTTTTTATCCCGATTATTATACAGATTTGTAAAAATTTCAAGTAGAAGCTGCCATGCGCCTTCATCTAACTTGTAACCGTTCTTTTCGCTGATGATGTTTGCAATCTCCAGCATTTGTCTTGGAGTGTAATCTTCAAAATTAAAAACATTGGGAAATCTAGAGCCGACTCCCGGATTTGAATTTAGAAATTCTTTCATCTCATCCGTATATCCTGCGACAATAACAATAAACTTTTCGTGATCATCTTCCATCCTCTTTAATAAAGTATCAACTGCTTCCTGTCCGAAATCCGATGAGCCGCGGATAAGAGCGTAAGCTTCATCGATAAATAAAGTGCCGCCAATTGCTCTGTCAATTACTTCATTTGTTTTGGCTGCGGTTTGCCCTTGATAACCGGCGACTAAATTTGAACGGTCAACTTCAATCAGATGCCCTTTTTCCAGAATCCCCAACTCCTTGTAAATTTTACTTAGCAGTCTGGCAACCGTTGTTTTACCTGAGCCGGGATTTCCGGTAAAAACAGAATTTAAATTTTTAGGAATAACTTTTAAACCGCGCTGCTTTCGAAGCTTTGCTACTTTCAAGCTGCTTATAAGTTTTTCAACAGATTTCTTTACTGAATCTAATCCCGTCAGGTCGGATAATTCTTTTAAATATTTATTTAAAAGTTCCGGATCGCCTTCAACTTTTGCTGACTGCTTTTCTTTTTTATGTTCGATTAAGCTGCTGATGTCATCAAGTAGAATGTATTTTAAAACTTCTTCATGACGTTCTTCAGAAGGAATGTCTGCAACTCGAAGCATCTGATTTTTCAAAGCGCTTTCTACCAGATCCCGGACAAGTCTTGCGTTACCAAAAGTCTTATCCCTGTTCCGGTATATCTTATTGAAATGCTTTCGAAGCGGCTCCCGAGCTTCCTCTTCAAGGAAATGTCCTTTGCTCTCAAAAAGCTTTTCGGTTATCTGCATTAGTTCTTCCGGAGAGTAATCTTCAAAAAATATCCTTTTAGTGAACCGCGATTGAAGCCCGGGATTTGAATTGATGAAGCTATCCATCTCATTAGTATAGCCGGCGGCTATAACTATAAATTTTCCTCTGTCGTCCTCCATTCTTTTTAGAAGAGTGTCCAGAGCTTCCTTGCCGAAGTCCGAGCCGCTCCCTTCGCCGGATTTTATTAATGTATAAGCTTCATCAATAAACAGCGTTCCTCCCACGGCTTTGTCGATTGCTGCTTTCGTTTTCTCGGCTGTCTGTCCGACAAAACTTGCAACCAAACCTTGTCTATCGACTTCAACCAGATGCCCTTTGGGAAGAATTCCTAACGCTGAATAAATTTCGCTGAACATTCTAGCGACCGTTGTTTTTCCGGTGCCGGGATTTCCGAGAAAAATTATGTGCGATGAAAATTTGTCATGGAGATTTTCTCCCTGTTCGGAATAGAATCTTGCAAGCTTAACAAGTTCATTTATTTCTTTCTTTACAGATTCCATTCCGGTTAAGTTATTCAATTTTCCTAATGCTTTTGAAAGTGCTTCTTCATCAATTCCGATCTTTGCTTCTTTAATTCCTCCGCCATGAATTATTGCCTGAACATCAACATCAATAATAGTAGTCATCGATTCCTTGCTTCGCTCGTTCTCCGGTATTCTCAAGTAGCGTTTGCTGAGATGTATCTTCGCTTCATTAAAATAATTTCTTACCAGCCTTGCATTGCCGAATGATTTGTCTCTTTTTCTGTAAAGATTTGTAAACTGTTTTCTTAAACTTTCAACAGCTTCATTCTGAATTAAATATTCTTCTCTTTCTGCAAACAATTTGAAGATATCAACTAGTTCATCCGGAGTGTAATCTTCAAAATTGAAGAAATGATTGAAGCGCGATTTTAATCCCGGATTTGAATTGATGAATGAATTCATTTCTTCCGGATATCCTGCTGCGATTACTGCAAACTCTCCTTTGCTGTCTTCCATCCGCTTCAGTAGAATATCTATCGCTTCCTGACCGAAGTCCTGAGCGTTTCCTTCTTTCTTAAGCATGTAAGCTTCATCGATGAATAGGAGCCCGCCGATTGATTCATCGATTATCTTGTTTGTTTTCTGCGCAGTCTCACCAATATATTGACCGACAATGCCGGAACGGTCGACTTCGATTACATGCCCGTTTTTAAGCAGTCCCATCGCTTTAAAGATTTTCCCAAGCAAGCGTGCAATTGATGTTTTGCCAGTTCCGGGATTGCCAAGAAATACCGAATGAACGCTGAGATTTTCTTGAGTCTTTAATCCCAGTTTCTTCCTTTCATTTAAAAATTTTAAGTAGTCAACAAAATCTTTCATCGACTGCTTAACACCTTGCAGACCTATGTAAGTATCAAGTTCTGCCAGCAATTCTTCAATTGATTTTTCTTCCTGCGGTTTAAGTGAAGTTGATTTAACTTCTACCGGCTGTTCGGTTACTGGCTTTTCAAGCGGTTCTGATTCATCAAAATGAATTTGTGCCTCTTCAAAATTGAATATCTCCGATTGACCAACAAGGAACCAGCGCGTGCAAACGAGATAATTATCCAAATAAATATCCACCTTGCCCTGTCCTTCTTTCCAGAATCCCGGCTTCTCAGTTCCCCAGCTTTGGACAAACTCAACAACTTTCCAATCTTTTTCCATTCCGAGTGTAAAATGATGCTGACCGACTTCCGCATCATTTAAATACCAGATTGCGGTGCCTTCTACATCAATGCTTTTATTGCCGAAGAATGGATTGTCGAGAACAATTTCAACACCGATGTAGCGGATTGCATCTTCGTTAAATTGAATTAGGTAAGTACGTTTGCCCGCCCTGAGGTTTTCAATTAAATCGTAAGTCTTAATTTGGTAAACATGGAAAAGCTTATTCTCATAAATTTCAGCATCGGTTCTTTTTTGAACAGGCTCAATTAATTCTTCTTCAACTAGATCAGAAGTTTCGTCGTTATATTGCTTTAATATTTTCTGATATAATATTTGAAATTGTTCATTGTCATTTAGAAATTCTTTTACTGACTCTGCTTTATGATAAGCATTTTTTATCTGGAACATTTCAATCAGCGATTTCAACTCCAACAGATGGGCATTGGCATGTTCATCTTTTAATGAGGGTGTATTAAGAGTTTCGCGTGCAGCCCAGAGGGAAAACCAGGCTTCCTTTTCGGCAAGTGCTTCTTCACCGTCTTTTAATAAGGATTTTTTCTTAGAAAATATTCCGCTGAAAAATCCTTCGTCGTAACCAAGAGTTTTCCTAAACCAATCTCTTACTTTTGAAAGCTTAGGCGTCTCGCCGTTATCAATTTCAATTGCTCTGTCAATTTCTTCCAAGCCTTCAAAAAATCTGCTCAAGCCTCCAAATGCTCTCGCTTTATTAAGATGAGCCCACACAAGCTGATCAGGTTTTTTTCTAATTGCCCAATCCAGATCAGAGATAGCGCCTTCAAAAATGCTCATCCGCATTAAAAGAAATCCGCGGTATAGTCTTGAGTTTACATCATCTCCGCTTATTTGAACTGCAAGGTTTGCCATTTCAAGTGCTTGAGAAGGATAGCCATTCTCAAGCAGTGCCCATGCCAAACACGATGCTGCGTTGTAATCGTATTGTCTTTCATCGTAAACCTGTTTGGCGGCAGTTAACGCCATGCGGTATCTGCCTTGCCTCAGATGTTCGTAAGCTTCCTTTAACAACTCATCGAGTTCGTCGGGGGTCAAATCGCCTTCTCCACTGTAAGATTAGCATCATAAAAATATTTTCTTCAATTGATATACAATATAGTAATTTCTTTTGAAAGGAATAAAGGAGTTTGAAATCTTGGACTAAATTATCATCCAATTCTGCCGGACAGACTTTCTTAAAAGTAATAAAGGTATATTGGTATAAGGTATACGGGAATGAGGTTCGCCAATATAACCTATATACCGTATACCTAAATACCTCTGAGGTTTAAGAAAATTTTTTTACTTATTTGGCAATTTTACAATTGAGATGTTTATTAAAGACTGAAGAGTAATCCGGCGGTAAAAACTACGAAATCACTCTTTAGGTTGCTGGAACCGGGAAACTGCTGGAAGTCATAATTTAAAAAGACATATCTTATATCGGCAGTTAAGATTGTGTTGGGGGAACTAACTGATCCGCTTAACGGAAGCTCAACACCTGCACCGAAGTGCCAGCCGACTTTTTGTTCAGTCTGATCGTTTATTCCCAGTTGATGAAGCGGGGATGAGTACGCAATTGAAGTATTATACCACCCGAAGCCAATTGCCCCGTATGCAATGCTTATTGGATAGAACATCCCGGTTAACATAACAGGGTAACTAGTGACGGTTACGTCGCCGTTGTTATAATCTTCCTGTCTGTAATTAATTGATCCTTCCACGCCAAGTGCGTCTGATAGTTTAATTCTGGCAGCGGCGCCAATCATAAACTTTCCTCCATCTGCACTCGATGCTTTCTGCCATCCGACTTGCGGACCTACATATAATCCCTGGGCTTTCATTGTTGCCGCAGCTATCAAAATCATGGATATTATTAAGAGCTTTATCTTAAACATAAGAACTCCAAAATGTAATACATAAATACGATAAGAAGTAATTAAATTTTATCCGGTTGTACAATGATGACTTGCACAAAATATTTTACATCACGTGGATAAAAATTTGGATAGTTTTCCTATAAGATAAAGCACAATCTTGCAAACTCACTCTAAGCTTGGAAATATGCGAATGCTTGTTGATTTGATTAAAAAATAAAGGTCTGAGATTTTCAAAGGAGGCACTACATCCAAATCTTTTATTTCACTCGTTTATTTAGTAGATTATCGGTCGATTAGGCGAGGTTTATATGAGTTCAAAGGAAATAAAAGAAAAAATAATTGAAGATATCAATAAACTTCCTGAAAATTCTTTGAAAGAGATTATGGATTTTATCTCTGCAAAAGTGTTAAATGCTTCAATAATAAATGACAGCACAATAGACAACTCTGAAGAAGCACAACAACTTTTCTCCGAAGATCCATTATTAAGGTTGATTGGGATATTTGATGCAGAACCTTTTGCAGATAAAATCGATGATGAACTTTATGGTACATTAAAATGAAGGTTTTTATTGATACATGGGGATGGATTGCGCTTTTTAATAAGAGAGAGTTTAGGCATGATCAAGTCAGTGAATTTTATAAAGAATTCAGAAAGAAAAGAGGGTTGATATACACTTCATCGGATGTATTAAATGAAACGTTTACATCATTATTCCGGCATGTTTATACGCAGCAAGCGTTTCATGCAATTGAAGTTATTGATGAGGCGGTCAAAACTAATTATTTAATGCTCGAATGGATTACTGAATTACACTTTGAAAAAGCAAAAGAATTAAGACGAAGATTTTCAGATAAGCCTTTAATATCATTTACAGACTTGACATCTATGGTGATAATGGAAAATCAGGGTATAACTGACATACTTACAGAAGATGATCATTTTTTACAAGTTGGATTGGGATTTAAAACAGTACCCGAAGTCAAAAAAAATAATATTAGTTAAAAATAAAAAAGGCGGAATTTTACTTCCGCCTTAATTTGAAATTGAATGAGAATAATATTAGTACATATCACCCATTCCGCCGCCTGCCGGCATCGGAGGCATTGGTGGTTCCTTCTCTTTCTTTTCGTAAACAACAGCTTCGGTTGTTAAGAGGAGTGCAGCTACTGAAGCAGCATTTTCAAGTGCCGTTCTGGTAACTTTAGTCGGATCGATAACACCTGCTTTAATCAGATTCTCATAGGTTTCTGTTGCAGCATTGAAGCCGTAATCGTCTTTTCCTTCTTTAACTTTTTGAAGAACGACTGAACCTTCGAGACCTGCATTGTTAACAATTTGTCTTAACGGCTCTTCAAGAGCTTTTTCGACAATCTTAACACCAGTTGTCTGGTCTAGGTTATCGCCTTTTAAATTTGCTAGAACTGAAGTTGATCTAACTAAAGTAACACCGCCGCCTGCAACTATTCCTTCTTCAACAGCAGCGCGAGTTGCGTGGAGAGCATCTTCAACTCTTGCTTTCTTTTCCTTCATCTCAACTTCGGTTGATGCGCCGATTTTAAGTACGGCAACACCGCCGGAAAGTTTAGCAAGTCTTTCCTGAAGCTTCTCTTTGTCGTAATCGGAAGTTGTCTTTTCGATTTGTGCTTTGATTTCGTTGATTCTCTTCTTTATCTCATCGGATTTTCCTGCGCCTTCGACAATTGTTGTATTGTCTTTGTCGATGACGACTTTCTTTGCAGTGCCGAGATAGGAAATTGTAGCGTTCTCAAGTTTGAATCCGCGCTCTTCTGAGATTACAGTACCGCCGGTAAGAACTGCAATATCTTCAAGCATTGCTTTTCTTCTGTCGCCGAATCCAGGGGCTTTTACAGCAGCTATTCTCAAGGTTCCGCGAATCTTGTTTACAACTAAAGTTGCTAATGCTTCGCCTTCAAGATCTTCGGCAATGATGAGCATTGCTTTTCCCTGCTGAGCTACCTTTTCTAGAATTGGTAAAAGATCTTTCATTGCAGAGATTTTTTTGTCGTGGATTAGTATGTAAGGATCTTCCAAAGAGGCTTCCATCGTTTCGGTATTAGTAACGAAATATGGTGAAAGATATCCGCGGTCGAACTGCATACCTTCAACAACATCAAGACCGGTTTCGGTTCCTTTTGCTTCTTCAACAGTGATAACGCCGTCTTTGCCGACTTTCTCCATCGCATCTGCAATTAAATCGCCGATTGATTTGTCGTTGTTTGCAGAGATTGCACCAACCTGTGCGATTTCATTTCTGCCCTCAACGTCACGGCTGATTTTCTTTAAGTACCCGACAACTTTAGTAACTGCAAGATCAACACCGCGTTTTAAATCCATCGGGTTTGCGCCTGCGGTAACATTTTTTAAACCTTCTCTATAAATTGCTTGAGCCAAAACAGTCGCGGTTGTTGTACCGTCGCCGGCAACATCGCTGGTTTTGGAAGCAACTTCACGAACCATCTGAGCGCCCATGTTTTCAATTGCGTCTTCAAGCTCGATTTCTTTTGCAACCGATACGCCGTCCTTTGTAACAGTCGGTGCACCGAATTTCTTTTCAAGAATTACATTGCGTCCTTTAGGACCTAAAGTAACTTTTACGGCATTGGCTAACTTATCAACACCGCTCTTCAACTTTGCACGTGCATCTGCATTATATTCAATTAATTTTGATGCCATATTATTTCCTCCGTTAAATTAATTTTCAAATTCGTTGATTAACCGATAATAGCGAAGATATCGCTTTCTCTCATTATTAAATATTCTTCACCTTCTACGGTGACTTCAGTACCGCTGTACTTGCCGTACAAAACCTTATCGCCTACCTTTACTTCCGGCTTAACAACTTTTCCATCGTCTGCTGTTTTGCCAGGACCGATTGCTACTACGGTTCCTTCGATTGGTTTCTCCTTTGCTGTATCCGGCAGTATGATTCCGCCTTTTGTCTTTTCTTCAGCCTCGCTGGGTTTTACGATTACTCTGTCTGCCAGCGGCTTTAAATTAATTTTTGCCATATTTTAACCTCCTGATAATTGATTACTTATAGTTTGTAATTAGCACTCTCAAAAAGCGAGTGCTAATATACATCCTTGAGAAAAATTTGTCAAGAAAAAAGTTTGGAGACTGTGACAGAGCATTACCCTAAGGTAAAAAATATATTTCTGAGTCTGTTAATCATAAAAATCCCTTCTTATAAAATCTTCTTTGAAATTCGCAATATTTTTAAGCAAATAATTCTTAAATCATAACTGAACCTGAGCTTCTGAAAATACTCACACTTTTAAGATTTCCTTTATATGAAAAAAAGAAAAATTTTTAATTAATAAATTAATTTATCGTTTCTGCCTAAATTAGTAAGGTAAAAATCAAAATGTTTTGTATATTTGGAAGCTCTTTTTTGAAATCGACTTATTTTTGGAAGCCGGATATCAATCAAATTAAGTTTTTACTTCATTTTTTAAAGTTAAAGAACCTTAAAAGTACACGGAGGATAATCGAATGAAATATTTCAGGTTGAGCCTTTTATTATTAATGGCTGTCGGACTAAAAACAGCTTATGCTGCTACACCGGCTGTCACTTCTTCAATTAGTAAAGGCGATACCGCTTGGTTATTAATTTCTACTGCACTAGTAATGCTGATGACGCCCGGCTTAGCATTATTTTACGGCGGAATGGTTAGACGTAAAAATGTTCTTGGAACAATTATGCAGAGCTTTATTGCGCTGGGCGTTGTATCCATCGTCTGGGTGCTTTGGGGATACAGTCTTGCATTCGGTCCCGATATCGGTCATTTTATTGGAAGCTTAAAATGGTTTGGACTTAACGGAGTCGGTCTTGCACCTGATCCTGATTATGCCGCAACTGTTCCGCATCAAGCCTATATGATTTTCCAGATGATGTTTGCTGTAATTACTCCTGCACTTATAACAGGCGCATTTGCAGAGAGATTTAAGTTTAAAACATATTTGGTGTTTGTTGTTTTGTGGTCAACACTTGTATATGCACCAATTGCACACTGGGTTTGGGGAACGGGCGGATGGATTAGAAACTTAGGAGCTTTGGATTTTGCCGGCGGACTTGTAGTACACATAAGTTCCGGTGTCTC
>JAJYSI010000037.1 GCA_021793635.1 Bacteroidota bacterium | reverse complement strand
GCAATAAAGACTCCTAAATAAGTAGCTGCATTTTCTAATAGAATTTCCATGTATCTCACATTTATTATTGATATATGTAATCTAAATTGCCCTCCCTAAAATTCCCGCTTTTAATTTCTCACCGTCAAATCCCAAAAATCATCTAAAGATCCACGTATAGCCGAAAATAATTTCTACTGCTATATGCACGAACATTATTATAAACATTATGATTGCAAAAGGAAGATGAATCACATGCCAGTATTTTAATATTTTCTGCGTAGTGTTTAGTAAACCAATACGTCTAGAAATTTGTAACTTATCCTTAGCAGTCTTCAAAATTTTCTTCCTCTGAACTCTGTGTACTTTTGCAACACGTAATTCTTTTTTCAGCATGCTTAGAACATTTTTTGTACCAAAATAATCATGTAATACAAGCGCCATACTCGCGCCAAATTTTATTCTTTTATATCGATCAATCGAACAAATTTGATCTATTTTAGATAAAACTCTATCGGACAGTTCAAATTGATTTTTTAGTTCATACGAAAGATTTTCATTTAACGAATTTAATTCGTGAAGACTAATCATTTGTCCCTGTATTGTATGAGGGACTTGTGTGTAGATAAATTTGCCAATAGCACCGCTTACAACTACAGCAACCATACTCCAAAAACTAACGGAAACAATTCCGCCGAATTTAAATGCCGTATGAAACAAAATTAAGATTGGTCCAAGCGTGCAAAGGAAGATGTGAAACTCCAGCCAGTATTTTAGATAGCCGAACTTATGAAAATACCTGACTCGTTTACGTATCATATAGATAGCAACCCCGAAAATCATCATCAAACTGCCAATAATGCCTAAACCGTGACCAACCAGTCCGCTTGGCTTTAGTAAATAATTATTAGGCAGAAAGAATCTATTAACTAACGGAGTTGTGTAATACTGATAGCCTTGAATGGCTAAATATAAAGTGGTAATAATGGTTATAAAGAAGAAGGAACCGACGTAAATTCGGTGTACAGTTTTCGTCATAGGAATATATTTTTCGTACTTATTATTTAAAAAATTGTTGTTTAAAACAAAGAAAGTGATTGAATCCATCAATCACTTTCAAATATTATTCCAATGACAGAAATAGTAAAATAATACTAAACTTATTTAACTAATCATCGAGCTAACTTATTTCAATTTCATTCAGCACTGTATATTTAGTGGAATTTTCTACAGTCATTTCGGTAAGTTTATTAATCAGGATATTCATCCTTTCGTTCTGATTGTCGTCAAAAGCGTCGTACGACTCTTCTGAACCGAATGTGTAAACTTCCTGAAATTGATTTGGTTTCCCTTTTACTTCATAAACCGAATAGCTTTCGAGCAAGTCGGTTTTAAGTAAATTTTTTAGTTCCTTAACAACACTTAGATACTCTTCTTTCTTATCAGGCTTTAACTCGTATTGAATTGTAAAAATAACTTTAGACATTTTTTCTCCGGATATTTTAGAAATACTGGTTTAATAATAATTCACCGGTAAAGGTTACTTTAGCCGGGCCTGTTAGAGATAGATTCTTTACATTCTGATTTTCAATTTCAAAATCAACGGTAAGTTCGTCACCGCTGCGAACAATCAAATTTACCGGCGGTTCCAACCCAAAAATGGAATGACCAATTAATGCCGAAGCAGTTGCGCCTGTGCCGCAAGCAAAAGTCTCATCTTCAACTCCGCGCTCATAAGTTCGAATATAAATTTTATTATCTACAAGCTTAATAAAATTTACATTTGTACCGCCTGGGGCAAAATCTTTATGATATCTGATTTCCCTTCCAATTTCAAATACCGGAACTTCATCAAGATTTTCATATTTTGATAACGGATTCGAAGAATCTTTCAATATATCTTCTACCTTAATCACAACATGCGGTGAACCGGTATCTGCAAAGCTGGCGTTAATTAATTGCTTAGCAGCTAAAATCTTAAAGTTGTACTTTAATCCTTTGGGAGAATTAAAAAAGAACTTTACTTTACTGCTATTCAAAACTTCACCGGAATAAGTGAGCCCGTTGGAAAGGAAACTTGTATTCCTATTCTTAATCCTTCCGCTTAATTCGGCAAATCTAATTGCACATCTTGCACCATTCCCGCAAAGGCTGCCGGTTGAACCGTCGGCGTTAAAGTATTGCATTTCAAAATCATAATTTACTGAACTTGCAATAGTAATAACTCCATCCGCACCAATGCCGTTGCGTCTGTCGCACATTTTTTTTATTGATTTCGAATCGAGAGTTATGTTTGGGTATGAATTTTTATCGATTAAGATAAAATCATTACCCGCACCACTCATCTTGTAAAAAAAAACTTTTTCCATTACAATTCAAATTTAACTTAATATGAACTGGATTTCAATAAAAATTTGCAGGAATCTTTCAATAATTGAAGAAAAATAAATTACTTATGCGTTTCAACAAAACCGGCTCGTTTTTTGTGCTAAATTATTTATCAATTTTATCTTGAAGAAACTTAAATTTATACAGATGGAAGAGGTAAAAATATGAATGGATTATGATCTGAGGATTTTCAAATCATAATAAAAAGGTTCGAGTAAAACTAAAAATCATTTCCCTTTATATTTCAATCACTAGAGGAGACAATGATTTTAGTGAAATTTATTTCACCTGATAATCAGATATGCTTCGCTATGCCGCTGCAGGCTTCTTTTCTCACTTCGCTCAAAACGAAGCCTGGTGGAGGTGGCGGGAGTCGAACCCGCGTCCGAAGTTAAGCACCACAGAACGTCTACACACATAGTCTATTTTTGTTTCGACTTAAAGTTACTAAACAGACAAAGATCGCTTTAAGCCAGCTCATTAAGATTTCACCTTGTCTATAAGAGCGATAGACTCAGCAATCATACCTAAACGACGCTCAATTGATACCCGGTATGAGAAGAACCATTGAACGGCTGCTATTTAATTAAGCAGCTAAGGCGTAATTAGATTCGCCAGTTATTGTTTTACTCCCAATTCTTTAACGTGTCTTCGGGGAACACGGTGCGCAGTTCCATGTCTCTTCAACCCCGTCGAAACCAAAATTCACCCCCCTTAATTTTTTGGCATTGTGAATGAAGCATTGACTATGGAATTCAAAACACTTTAGATGTGTTTTGATGGTAAAATTTTTTATAAGAACATATCCATTAATGGATCCTACATTTTATTCAGATTAGTCCGGACTATTACTTTTCCAGATTACATCTTTGTTGCCAGAAATCTGATTTTCATATCTTGCGAGAACAAAGAACAAATCGGATAACCTGTTAAGAAAGATAATTATTTTCTCATCAATTTTCACCGTGTTATTTAGAGCTACAACTCTTCTTTCGGCACGGCGGCAGACTGTTCTGCAAACATTTAATAAAGCACTGCTTTTGGAACCGCCCGGCAATATAAAATGCTTTAACGGTTCAAGTTTCCCTTCAAAATGATCTATTGCATTTTCAGCCTCTTTAAAAAAATCTTCAGATATTTTCGGGATGATATTCTTCTTATCTTTATTTATATCTGGCGTTGCTAAGTTTGAGCCGACAACAAACAATTCATTTTGAATTTTTAACAAAAGCTTTTTTATGTCTTCATCCTTTACTTCAGCTATTGTCAATCCTATAAAAGAATTTAATTCATCGACACTGCCGTAAGCCTCTATGCGGGTTGAATCTTTAGAAACCCTATCACCGCCGAATAGTCCGGTTTCACCTTTATCGCCGGTTTTAGTATAAATCTTTGTCATTTTCTAAATGGTAAATTTTCAACTGTTATAGGGTATTCTTTTCCGCTGCTGTCTTTTACAACCAGTTCATTGCCGTTTTCCGCAAAGGACTTTTTAATATAAGCTAAACCAACATGTTTACCGCATTTCAAAAAATAACCAGTTGAAGTTACTACACCAGCTTCATTTCCGGATTTGTCAAACAAATTCATTTGACCGTTCCGGCTAACAGGTTCATTAAAAGAAATTCCTTTTAAATGCTTTTGGACTTTGTCATAAGTTTCAAGCCTGGCAATCACTTCCTGACCAATATAGCAGCCTTTGGAATTGCTTACAAGATCTAAAAGGTTTGCCTCATGCGGATTAAACTGGTCATTTAACTCGCTCGGTGCCGAAGGTATTCCTTTCATTATGCGGTAACAATTGTATGCATCTTCACCTACAAGATTAAAGTCATATATTCCTTTATTGTTTAAAAGGAAATCAACAAGCTTAATAGAATTTTCAGGGCTGGATAAAATCCAGAATTTCTGGCTGCCGGATTTATCAACTTTCCTGATAAGATTAAATACAATTCCTTCTCCCATTATTGATTTAAATTTATTTGCTTCAACTTGACTAACAGCGCTTCCGCAAACGAGCATCATAAAAGATTCGGCTTGAGGTCCGATTAATTCCAGTAAAGAATATTTACCTTTTGTATCACTTATCTTTACATCATCCATAATGATGTATTTATCTATCCAGCTTTTTACTTTATCCTTAAAGGCATTACTGCATATTAAAAGCTGATGATCTTCAAAATTTAATATTGTTGCGGTGTCTATTATTCTTCCTTTTTCGGTAGTAAAAATTGTTTCGGCAACACTATCCTTTCCCAAATCCTTAAGAGAGTTAGTAGAAATGCGATGCAGATAGTCCAATACATCTTTACCTGTTAATTCAAAAATACCGCTGTCGGATATATCTCTTAATCCAACTCCGTTATTTAAGGAATTCAATTCATCTTCAGAAGAATCAAAAATTTTAAACTTCTTACTTCCGCTTGTTTCTTCAGGTTTATAGCCTAACCTTTCAAAATATGAATGAAGCACATTATTTCTTATTTCATTCTCGAACATTTTACTCCTATATTCTCGGGGATAACTAAGGTTATAAACAAACGTTACAAAATTACAAAAGATTCCCTCACGTTACAATGCAGAAGGTACTGTCAGAAGGACATGTGGCTGTATTTTTCTTTTAGATGTTCCAGTTCTTTAATAACAATCTCAAATTTTTCAACAAGTTCTTCAACGAATTCAGTCGTGCGGGGATTATCAATGTCCTGCTTAACTGCTTCCTCAATCCTGATGCATCTATCTGAAATTGCATGTATGCCGAAGGTAAGACTGCTTCCTTTTAGTTTGTGAGCATAAAATCTGATTTGGTTTTTATCCTTTTGCATAACAGCGCTTTTAATTCTCGCAATACTTAAAGGCAAATCCTTAATATAAATATCAAGCAGCTCAATAAAAAAGTTTAAATCTTCGGATGATTTGATGTCATGAATTAAATCAATCTTGCTTTCATCAACATATCTGGCAGACTCAAGCTTGCCTTCATCTTCTGCAAGCTTGATATTTTTTTCTTCATAGATAATCAAGCCCCACTTTTGCAGCGAAGTTTGAAGCTCTTCAACTCGAACCGGCTTGCCGATATAATCATCCATTCCGGCTTCGAGGCATTTTTCTTTATCGCCTTGCATCGCATTGGCAGTCATCGCAATTATTTTAGGTCGTTGATCTTTTGAGTAATTATCCAGAATATATTTTGTCGCTTCATAGCCGTCCATTTCCGGCATAAAAATATCCATTAAGATAAGATCATAGTTTATTCTTTTGATCGCTTCAATTACCTCAAATCCGTTTGCTACAACATCTGCCCTAAATCCAAGCCTTTCTAAAATTCTAACCGCAACTTTCTGATTAACGACATTATCTTCAGCTAAAAGAATTCTTAATGGCAGCCGGTGTCCTAATTCGCTGTCAAGTCTCATTTCATTCTTAGGAATATTTGACTGCACTTTTTCTTTTCCGGTTAAGATTGAAGTTAGGCAGTCATAAAGCTGAACCTGCTTAACGGGCTTGGTTATAAATGCGGCTAAGTTTAAATTGTTAAAATCTCCGTCAGCTTCTCTCTTGCCGATTGACGTTAAAATTACAACCGGCAGTTTTTTTCCCTTCGGTGTTTTCCGGATTTCTTTTGTAAGCTCAACGCCGTTCATAACAGGCATATGATAATCTAAAATTGCAATGTCAAAGTCTTCCCCGTCATTTATCAAACTAATAGCTTCGAGGGGAGATTCAACAACATACGGCTGCATTCCCCAATTACCTGTCTGCATTTTTAAGATTCTTCTGTTCGTAGCGTTATCATCAACTATTAAGGCTTTCTTACCGTCAAGTTCGATAGCTTTACCTTTCAAATATATTTTTGATTTGGAAGGCGCCTGCTCGGCAATAATTGTAAAATAAAAAGTAGAGCCGGCACCGTACTTACTTTCGAACCACATCTTTCCGCCCATCATCTCGGAAAGTCTTTTGCTTATTACGAGACCTAAACCGGTACCGCCGTGCGTTCTTGTAGTTGAGACATCTACCTGATTGAATGCTTTAAATAACCTGTCTATTCTATCTTCAGGAATACCGATACCGGTATCTTTCACAAAGAATTGAATTTCAAATTTGTTGCCGTTGATCTCCTTGGATGAAACCGAGAGAAAGACTTCGCCTTTTTCTGTAAACTTAATTGCATTGTTAAGAAGATTGGTTATAATTTGCTTAAGCCTGGTAACGTCACCGTAAATAGTTTGAGGCGAATTATTTTCAATCAAGTAAGCGAGGTCGAGTCCTTTGTCGCCTGCCTTTGATGCCAGCAGATCAAGACAGTCTTCCACACAATCTTTTAAATCGAACGGCTGCATTTCCAATTCTAATTTTTCCGATTCGATTTTTGAGAAGTCTAATATGTCGTTTATAATTACAAGAAGATGATCGCCGCTTAGACGAATCGTTTCAACATATTCTCTTTGCTCATCGCTTAAATTAGTATCGAGAAGAAGTCCGGTCATTCCGATTACACCATTCATTGGAGTTCTTATTTCGTGGCTCATCAAAGCAAGGAATTCGCTTTTTGCTTTAGTTCCGGCTTCTGCTTTTATTATTGCAGCATCAAGTTCCGCATTCTTTTTTATTAGTTCTTCTTGAATATTATTTCTCTTAATAACTGCACCGAGCATTGATGCCATAGTTACTAAAAGCGATTCTTCGTTAGGCGTCCACTCCCTGTCGGTTTCGCAGTCGTCAAATCCAAGAAAGCCCCAATATAGTCCGTCAACCATAATCGGAGCCAGGATGATTGATTTGATGTCTTTGTCTATGAATAATAGATGTTCTTCATCGGTGAGATTTTTCATTACAAAGCTCAGCGGCTTGCCCATTGAGAAGGTATCGTAAAATTTCAATGACTCGAACCGCGAGTAAGAAAGTTTCTGAAGCTCAATATTTTCAATTTGATGTTCGGTTTTATCCGATGTCCATTCATAAAGTAAACTGACAAACATCTCTCCGGTATCGTCTACGGATTTATGTTTATATATGTAGGCGCGGTTTACGTTTACTGCTTCACCTAATATTTTTAAGGCAGACGAAAATCCGGTTTCAGGGTCACTTATAGAAATTAGTTTCTGAGTTGCTTCTGCAATGCCCTGCAGTAAGTTATCCCGTTTCGTTAAAAGAATCTCGCTGGCTTTTCTAAGTGAAATATCTTTAAAAATAACAAGTACAAGTGTCCTGTCTCCGACTCCTTCAATAAAAGAATAGTCCACTTCAAAATCCACTTCATCGCTGTTCCACAATTCATATTTTTTTTCAATACTGCCGGGGAAAGAATGATTTTTGAAGTTCTCGGTAAATTCTGCTAATACTTTTTCAGCAGAACTCTCGGATAAAACATTTGTTAGAAGCTGTTGTTCAATTTCAATTTTAGCTTTGCCGAACATTTTGGAATAAGCATTATTGCACATAAAAACGTAACCGCTTTCATCGGCAAGACACATTCCGTTTGAAGATTTTTCCCAAACGTTTTTAAAAATGCTGTCCGAAATATCGGTGTTTGCTTCAACTTTATAGCGCTCGCTCAACTCGTGCAAAATACCTTGTGCAATGTACTTGCCGTCCTCCTTTATTACCATTGCATTGAGCTCGATAGGAATTAGCTGTCCGTTTTTATGCTTTAACGAAACGATTTCATTCTTTACTTTCTTTTCTTTAAAAAGCTTGGTAAAAATTTTCAAAGCTTTTTTTAATTCGGACGAAGGAATAAAATTGGTAATGAATTTACCGGTTAATTCATCGGAAGTTCTTCCTAAAATGTCCTTACACTTTTCTCCGATAGAAATAATTTCACCGGCTTGAGCCAATTTAAAGATAACATCTACCGATGTTTCAAGAATTAATTTTTGATTCTCAAATTCTTTATTTAAAGAAGAAAGAATTGAAGATAGGTTCTCCGCAATCGGATTAAACTTTGACGCTATTTTGTTTTCGACAAGAAGCTGCTTTAGAATGTTTTCGAATTCTTCTAGTTCCTGCTGGTCATATTTTGGAATTTCGTTGGCGCTTTTTTTCAATTAAAGTATAAAAGAGTTAGTAAATTATGAGTCGATAGAATCTAATCCAGAAATTAAGATATAATTCACAAAATTTTTGGCGCTAATTTATAAAAATTGAAACTAAATTCAATATTATGATTTTTCTTGAATTGAATTACTTTATTGCATAAGTTTGATCCAAATAAAAATTTGTTCATAATCATAGGGGATCTACCTCAATGAAAACTATTGTTACAATGCCCGGAGACGGAATAGGAAAAACCGTGCTGCCGGAAGCTTTGAAGGTCTTAGCCGCAGTTGGTTTTGAAGCTGAATATGTTCATGCTGATATCGGTTGGGAATTCTGGTGTAAAGAAGGCAATGCGCTTCCACAAAGAACTATTGACCTTCTTGAGAAACACAAGGTCGGCTTATTTGGTGCAATAACCAGTAAGCCGAAAGATGCCGCAGCACGTGAGCTTGATGCTTCGCTGCAAGGTAAAGGATATACTTATTTCAGCCCGATAGTTGGATTAAGACAGCATTTCAATCTTGATATCTGCATTCGTCCGTGCAAATCTTTTAAGGGAAATCCACTCAATTTTATAAGGAGAAAAGATAACGGATTTGAAGAACCGGATGTTGATGTTGTAATCTTCAGACAGAATACTGAAGGACTTTATGCAGGTGTGGAATGGACAAATCCTCCTAAGACAGTCCGCGACGCTTTCGAATCTCATCCGAAGATGAAATCATTTAAAGAAGTGCCGGGTGAAGATCTGGCAATTTCTACCAGGATAGTTTCAAGGTCTGCATGCAGAAGAATTATTCGCGAAGCTTTTGAATACGCAAAAAATTTCGGTTACAAGAATGTTACAGTCTGCGAGAAGCCGAATGTTCTGCGCGAAACTTCCGGCATGATGGTAAATGAAGCAAAAATTATTTCCAAGGAATACCCTGGAATTGAACTCTGGGATACCAACATCGACGCGCAGATGATGTGGCTGACAAAGAATCCTGAAATTTACGGAGTGATAGTAGCGGAGAATATGTTTGGCGATATTATAAGCGACGGCTTTGCCGGTCTTGTCGGCGGACTTGGTTTTGCTTGCAGCGCAAACATCGGTAAAGATGTTGCAATATTTGAACCGACCCATGGATCTGCTCCAAAATATCAGGAGCTTCATCCTTCAATCGTAAATCCAATTGCAATGATACTAAGTGCGTGCATGATGCTCGATCATTTAGGAGAAAATGTTAAAGCAGAAAAAATAAGAGATGCCGTTGCAAAGGTAATTGAAGAAGGAAAAGTAAAAACCTACGACATGATGAAACTAAGAGGCGGTCCAAATGTTTTTTCAAAAGGAGCCTCAACAACACAGCAGATGACGGAAGAAATTATCAAGAAAATTGCTTAATTGTTTAATTGCTAAATTGCTCTTCAACAATTATAAAATTTCATTTAAGAAATAAAAAAGATTTAATCACAGAATGAATCAAAGATGGAAAATCAAATTTTAGAAATCTGGCCGGAAATAAACTGGATTCAAAATAGTGAATTAAAAGAAAAAGTTACAAACTGCTGGATTTATGCGATAGATAAAAGCGTACTAACAATTGATGACTTAAAAACAATTCCATTTACACTGCTGGTTAAAGACTGCAAGATTTCATTTATGCTGCATAAGCGGACAACTGTTCAGCTTGCTGTTGAAATGGCGAAAGTTATGATGAAAAATTTCGGCGATGAAATTAAAATCAATTTAGATTTTCTAATTGCCGGTGCAATCTTAATAGACATAGGAAAACTGCTTGAATATGAGATAAGAGACGGGAAACTAACTACGAGTGATGCGGGGAAATTAGTTCGTCATCCTTTCAGCGGATTAGCAATCGCCGACAGATTCGGAATTCCTCCTGAAGTTCAGCATATTATAGCAACTCACTCGCATGAAGGAGACTCAAGCAAACGAACTGTCGAATCCTTAATTGTTCATCATGCAGATTTCGTTAGTTTCGAATCGCTAAAGTAGGAAAAATAAAATTATTCAAATAATAACATATTTGAGAATTTCATTAAATAAGGAATGAACATAGAGTTAAAATACAAATAATAAAAAATTCTTAATTATTGCATCACGATAAAAGTGGTTTGCTGTAACAATGGGAGAATGAATATGTCACAAACATTAATTGAAAAAATCGCACAACGATTTGCCGTAGGTTTAGATAAAGATCACGAAGTCCGAAGCGGAGATTATTTAACAATAAAGCCTGCTTACGTAATGACGCACGATAACACCGGCGCCGTCATTCCAAAATTCAAAAGTATCGGCGCAAAAAAACTTGCTGATCCAAAACAAGTAGTTATCACACTTGATCATGACATCCAGAATAAAAGCGATAAGAATTTAGAAAAGTATAAAAAGATCGAAGAGTTTGCCAAATCAATGGAAACTGACTTCCATCCGGCTGGCAGAGGTATAGGGCATCAGATAATGTGCGAAGAAGGCTATGCTTTCCCAGGCAAAATGGTTGTTGCATCAGACAGCCACTCAAATATGTATGGCGGATTGGGCTGTCTCGGAACTCCGGTTGTCAGAACTGATGCCGCTTCAATTTGGGCAACAGGCAAAACCTGGTGGCAAGTGCCTCCGGTTGTAAAAGTAGTCCTTAAAGGAAAGTTAAGAGAAGGCGTGTCAGGGAAAGACTTGATAATTGCACTGTGCGGACACTTTAATAACGATGAAGTTCTTAACTGCGGAATTGAATTTACCGGCGACGGTGTAAAATCTCTTTCAATTGAAAATCGACTTACGATTGCAAACATGACAACCGAATGGGGTGCGCTCGCAGGTGTATTTCCGGTTGATGAACTGACAATTCAATGGCTTAAAGAAAGAGCCGAAAAAATTTCAGGCGACAAGAAAGCTCATTCATCAAATCATGATAAGTCAACTCATCCAAGATTGAATTTGCAAAGGATATCAAAACTGGAACAAAATATTTGTAAAGCTGATGAGGACTCATTCTATCAAAAAGAAATTATTGTGGATTTATCTTCCGTACAGCCGACAGTCGCCGGTCCGGATTCTGTAAAAAAAGCACTTACTCTTTCGGAACTAAAGTCAAAAGAAATTAAAATTGATAAAGCATTTCTTCTCTCATGCGTTAACAGCAGAGTAAATGATTTAGCCGAGGCTGCTGCCGTAGTAAGAGGGAAAAAAATAGCACCTCATGTTAAATTGTACATTGCCGCCGCTTCAAGCGAAGTCCAAGCCGAAAGCGAAAGACGGGGTGATTGGCAGGCGCTATTGCACGCAGGCGCCACTGCGCTGCCTCCTGGATGCGGACCTTGCATCGGATTGGGAGAAGGATTGCTGAAAGATGGTGAAGTCGGCATCTCTGCAACCAATAGAAATTTTAAAGGAAGAATGGGATCGCCAAAGGCAACAACTTATTTGGCTTCTCCTGCCGTTGTTGCTGCTTCGGCAATTTCAGGAAAAATAGATTACGCTTGGGAATATAGTCCCGGGAAAATTTTTGCAGATATAAAATCAAATAAAAAAGCAAACGGAAAAATTTCTAAAACTGAAATTTTAAAAGGATTCCCCGAAACCATTGAAGGAGAAATAATCTTTTGTCATCAGGATAATTTAAATACAGACGGCATTTATGCGGGAAAATATACTTACGTTGATGACATCTCGCCGGAACAGCAAGCTCAAGTAGTGATGGAGAATTACGATCCTGAGTTTGTAAAGATTGCCGAAGCAGGAAATATTCTTGCCGGCGGCTTTAATTTTGGAACGGGAAGCTCGCGCGAGCAAGCAGCAACGGCTCTTAAGTATAAAGGAATAAAACTCGTAATCGCCGGTTCCTTCAATGAAACTTACAAACGAAATGCTTTTAACAATGGGTTTTTATTGCTTGAATGTCCGCAGTTGATCATGGACTTAAAACAAAATTTTGGAAAATTAAAGCTGACAGTCAAAACAAATTTAACTGCTGCAATTAATTTTAAGAATTCGGAAATTAAGCTGAATAAGCCGGTTAAAAATTCCGAGCAAAAGAAATATACTTTCGCACCGGTTGGTAAAGCAGCTCAAGAATTAATTATTTCAGGCGGTTTA
>JAJYSI010000036.1 GCA_021793635.1 Bacteroidota bacterium | reverse complement strand
AGTCAAAAAATGGATGACGCGAACCAACAAAACCATCAAAATAGGGAACTTTAATTTCTTCAAAAGCTTGTTCTATTAGACGATCATAGTTTGTAGTGAATATTTCAATAGGGATTTCTCTATTAATATTTTGAACCCATTTTGCAAGTTGATGATATGGTGAATTATCGTTTGGTAATTCAACATTGACTTTTTCGACTATTTTCTCACAAATATTTTTTTCAAGAACATCTAAATCTTTTTCTTTAAATCCTCTAACATTTGAAGCGCCTTTTGATACTTGTTTAAGACTTCTAACAAAACTGAGAATGTCCTCAATGTTGGGATTCTCATTCCCGGTTTTTAACAATTCAACTAACAATAAATCATAGTGCGATTTTTCTTTTTTATCTTTTGAAGTCAATTGTTCTGACACAAATTTAGTTAAACCTAAAATATCTGGTATTAAAGGCCATTTATCTTCATCCATTTTAACTGCTAATGGGCATCCGGCAGATAGAAAAAAACCAAGAGGCTTTTTATTCTGTGATAATGTTTGGCGAAGATCTTTTAATTGCCTAATTGGATCGTGAGTATGAATCATTATTATTTACCTTTATAAATTCAAAAAAAGTTTTGTTTTGTTCATTTCACTTTTACTTGCCCGTTCATTAGCATTGGCAAAAGCCAATCGCGGAGTTGGATTAGTTGTTGGTTTAACATAATGTTATTTGCAATTGTTTTATAACACCAACTAATTTTATCGTTGTATTTTGATATTAGATTACTGTTTGGCAAAACTAGTGGGAAATTATCCAATTGCTCGCCGCTAATATTAGGTTGTGCAGCACCGCCGGCTATGGAAACAACTAATGATCTGAAGAATTCTTGTTTCATTGAATTAATTAAAAAAGAAACTTTTTCAAATGGATGATTCCCCAGATCATATAAACCAACACGTTGGTTGACTAAAATAGGTTTTTCGGTCTTTGGAATTAAAGCAAATTTACCAATCGTTGCACCGGTCATTGCTATTACAACGTCACCAGGTTTACTTAGGAATTTTTCAGCGATTATCTTTTTATCTTCATCCACAAATGAAAAATCATTTTGATTTAATGAATAATCTTCATTTATATCTTTTATTTTTAGAACTGGTATGCCTTTATCAGACCACCAAGTTGATTTGAAAGCAAAACCAGATTTTACTTTTGCATAATCACCGAAACTTCCAACTTCCCACCCGACCGGTAATTCTCTTTTGAGTTGTTTGTTATAAAACATTTTGCCGCCAGAGGATTTGTAGGGTTTGCCGTTTTCATCCGGGAAATCGAACTGAACGAACCAATAATCGTAAATGGTTTTTGCCATTGCTTCCAGTTCCGCGTTTATGCGGTTGTTGAGTTCTATCTTGGAGTCTAAGGATGACAGAACTGCAGCGATTTTTTGCCAATCATTTTTACTAGGTACGGGGACTTGAAAATCTTGTAATGACTTTAACGATAAATTTTTTATAGTAGAACCAGTAGCTTCGTTATAAAAATACTTTTTTATTTCATCTAATTGGAAATAGTAATAATAAAACTTATTGATATTACTTTTGAAATTAATATAAGCGCAGCTTTTCCCCAGCATTACTTTTTCATTATTATAAAAAGCCATACTACCAAGAGTGCCATTTATAGATAAAAGAAGAGTATTATTATTTAGTGTTACAAAATTTTTGGATAGTTCTTCGGAGGTAACTCTTTTTGTGTTCTTGGTAATTTCAATCGTACCATTTTTTAAGTTATTTCCGTTGATAAAAAATATATCCGAATTATCAGTGTATTCCGGTGTTCCGTGCAATCCGTCGCCGATTTCATCACTTAGATTTGAAAGTTTATCGTATTTCCAATTATTCATAATTCAAATAGCCTAATTGAATCTTGACCTCAGCCTCTATTTTTTTTGATTCGATAAAATACCTATCCAAATTATCTTTGAATTGCTTCATCTTTTCTTCAAACTCTTCCTTGGTAATATCCATGTATTCAATTTTAACATCAAAATACTGCCCGGCGCTTAGGGAATAGTTTTTGGCTTTTATATCATCATAAGAGACTACAACGGAGAAATCATCAACGGCTTGTTTATTATTAAATGCGTTAATGATTTTGTTTTCTTCTTCATCGCTGAGAACTGTTTTTTGGTTTTTATCTACTTTAATAGTTGTTCCAAGTTTAGAGGCATCCATAAGCACAACGGAATCTTTATTGGATTTATCTATAAAAAGAATTGATACGTTTGTACCGGTAGTGGCGAAAATATTACTCGGCATGGAAACTACTCCGGCGAGCATTTTATTATCAACTAAATGCTGGCGTATTTTTTTATCGATGCCGGACTGAGCCGTAATAAAACCGGTAGGAACAACAACCGCGGCTTTTCCTTTTTTAGATAGAGAGAAAATAATATGCTGAATAAAGAGCAAATAGATTGCCATTTTATCTTTTGCTTTTTGCGGAACATTTGGGATGCCGGCAAAGAAACGTTTATGATTTTCCTTTGTATCAATCTCGTTTCTAAAATCGCTGAAATCTAATTTGAACGGAGGATTAGAAACAACATAATCGAACTTAGCAATGTTTCCGTTTTCATCTTTATGATAAGGATGAAGAAGAGTATTGCCTTGAATGATATTAGAAATTGAATGAACAAGATTATTAAGAATAAGATTAAGCCTAAGCATTGTTGAAGATTTTTGAGAAATATCTTGAGAATAAATTGCGCATTTATCCTCGCCGATAGCATGAGCAAGATTCATTAACAAAGTCCCGGAACCAGCGGAGGGATCGTAACAGGTAACATTCTGATCCGGATTATTAACAAGAATAGCCGCCATAATTTTTGCAACGGCATGAGGTGTATAATACTCGGCATATTTGCCGCCACCGTCTTTGTTGTAATCTTTAATAAGATATTCAAAAATAGCGGCATAAAAATCATACTTTTGAGAAAAGATATGCTCGAAGCTGAAATCAGTAAGAGCATTTATAAGCGCTTTAGCAAACGAATCTCTTTTGGAAGGATCAGAAATAAATTGAGTAAGCTCATCGAACAGACGAATCTTAGCTCCTCCGTCTGTGCTAACGGAAAATATATCGTTGTTAAGAATTGCAATATCTCTAAGAGTATCATCAAACAGCTTTGCAAAATCGGATTCATTTTGTTTAGCGAAGAGATAAGAAATAAAATGATGAGGCTTTAACCTTGCAGCATTTTCAGAAACTTGAATAAGAAGAAATTCATAATCCTTTTCTGAATAACCGCTAAGGAACTCATCCCACTTTTCGGCAGCTTTAACTCTTTTATCAATCTTCTTTACCTCATAAGCGAACTTATCGTTCATAAACTTGTAAAGAAAAACTTGAGTTATAATTTTAAATTCATTTCCATCGTTGCCCAAACCATAGGAAGCGCATGTGCTTTTAAGCGCGTCAATGAGTTCTTTTGTTTTGGATTCAAAGTCTAAGGTAGTCATGCAGCTGTACCGTTAAATTCATTTATATATTCTTTAACAATCAGATTATTTATGTATTTGGAAGCTTCCAAGTCTAATTGGAATTTTTGTTTATTCATAAACTGATCGACAACGATTTTTTGCATCATCGTTCTAAAATAATTATCATTATTTAAAATGTTAGCACTTAGCAGAACCCGGGAATCCGCGTCTTGTTTAATGCCTTTAAGAGCGTCAAAGATTTGAACCTCTTTTCGATTAAATCCATCGAGATTTATAATGCGTTTATGGATTCTAGCAAACTTTTTATCGTTATCGTATTTATCCTTCATCAAATTATTCTTGCGATTAAGCTCTTTGATGCGCTCATAAATTTTATTGAGTGTATCGATATTCTCATTCATTTCATCTTGAGTAACTTCATCTAAGTTTTTGAGCTTGAAAATTCGTTTCAGCTCTTCGTAAAGAGAAATAAATTCCGGATCGGAAGAGTCGAAGTTATTATTAAATTCTTCTCTTGTCCGGCGCAAGGTGTCTTTCAATTTATCAGCAAGAACAAGTTCCTCTTCCGCAGTTTTTTTAAATAAGAAAATAACATTTTCCAAAGCTTCGTTAAGCAAGTTTGAAGAATCGACATCATTTTCAACAGCTTCCCGGAGGTTTAGTAAGTTAAGATGATTAGAAGTTTCAGTGAGCAATTTATCAAGCTTTTTGAAATCGGCTTTTTCCAGCAGATCATAATGACCGAGCAAACGAATAACGTTATAAAGCTCTTTGGCATTTACAAGAATGCGTTTAATTTCGATAATTGTTTTGCGGTCTTGAATTTGGCTTATTTGCTGAGAAAAAAGCTCGGCGTTTTCAGTATTATATTTAAAGAGCAGTTCCCGGATTTCAAGAATTTCTTTTTCAATTTCTTCTTTTGATTTAAAAAGATTTGAATAATGATGAAGATCATCACCGAGTTCTAACTGCAATTCATCAAAGTAAGCTTTGTTGGTTGCGTCAAATTCTTTTCTAATATCGGCAAAATCGACAACATAACCATATTTAAAATCCTTATACGGTCTATTAACTCTTGTAAGAGTCTGCAGAAGATTATGGTTTTTAATTATGCGACCGAGATAAAGTTTTTTTAATCGTTTGACATCGAAACCGGTAAGCAGCATATTATAGACAAAGAGCAAATCAATTTTACCGTCTTTAAAATCCTCGATCCATTTTTTGCGTTCTTCTTTAGTTCCGATGTCATAAAGAATAAGGGCAGCTGATTTTACTTTACATTTTTCTTTAATAGATTTATTATAACCGACTTTTGGTTCAGCTGCTAATTTTATATTTTCTTCTTTGACTTGCCCTTGTTTGTATTGATGCTGGAATATTTCGAACATCATTTTAGCTTGTTCAGAGCTATCGCAAACGACCATAGCGCCGATTGAAGGATCGGTATTTATATTTCTGCTGCTTTCAAAATCATCAATGATATATTTAAGCATAGGCTCTACAAATTGAGAGTGAGCATAAATCAATTTTCTATTGGCAGAACCTTTGAGAATTTTAACCTGCTCAAGCGCAGAAGCTAAGAGAACTTTATATTCAGTCGAAATTTCTTCGCGAATAAGTCTAAGTGTGTAACCATCAGCAATGGATTTATTGTAATAATATTTATGAATATAATCGCCAAAGATTGCTTTAGAATTATATGCAGAACCGATAAGCGGAGTACCGGTTAAGCCAATTTTAATTGAGTTGGGATCAGACTGAAAAAGATTTGCAAGGAAACTTCCAGTTGGATTATAGCTGCGGTGAACTTCATCGAGAAAATATATTCTTTGAATATCAATGTTATAGTCTTTTTGGCTAACTACGTTTGATTCTTCCCCAAACTTTTGAATGTTAACAACGGTGATTTCCGCTTTGCCCTGTGCATTATTCAGAGCAACAAATTTCTTAATATCATCTTTAAATTCATCTTTTGAATCGACAGTATGAACGACTAAACCGCGAGCAGTAAATTCCTTAGAAGCTTGTATTAATAGATCAATCCTATCAACTATAAAATAAAATTTAGGGACTTTGTTTTGGCTTTGGAAATAATCAGTAAGGAAATTGACATTATAAAAAGCAAGAGCAGTCTTACCGCTGCCTTGCGTATGCCAAATAATTCCTTTTTTGATTCCTTCATTTAATTTATTTTCAATTGCCCTTGTAGCGAAGAACTGTGGATAACGCATGACATGCTTTTCGAGACCTTTAAACTCTTGTACGTAAGCGATAGCATAATTAAGAATAAATGCTAAACGTTCTTTGCTAAAAAGTGAAGTTGACAAACGATTGGTTGGAGTGTTAGGATTTTTATTAGTAATAAATTCCGGACTGTGTTTAATAGTTATTAAGCTGTTGTCCTTTAGAATAAAATCTTCAGTGGATTCATTTTCAGCGCTTAATAAAGTTGATAAGTCTAACTTTTCTTCTTCTCTGAAATAATTAAATTTTGGTTCAATGTAAGAAGGAGAAGCATAGAAAGCGCCTTGAATAGGAGTAGCGTCGGAATCATCATACTCCATATTATTGGAGAAAACCATCAACTGAGTAATGTTAACGAATCTTTTGAACTTTTTGTTTTGGAATCTTCGGTTTATTCTTTCTCGTTCTGCTATTATTCCGTCACGGTTATTTGGCTTTTTAACTTCGATAAAAGCAAGGGGCATTCCGTTAATTAGCAAAGTGATATCTGGTCGAAATTCTTCATCACCGTTTTTATAAGTAAGTTCTGTAACTACATTAAAAGTGTTGTTCTCAAATTTTTGGAAATCGATTAGTTTTATACCGGATTGAGTAACTAACCTTTCATAGAATGCTTTTCCAAGATCATCATTATCAAGAAGCAACGATACATCTTCTAAAAGTCGTTGAATATCTTCCTGTTCAACCTCATCATTTATTTTAGCAATGCTATCAATAAAAATATCAGGAAAGATATTTGTCTCTTCGTTCCATTTAGCTTTTTTAAGAGAAAGATAATTATAACCTAATCTGGTCAGGTGTAAAATAGCAGGAATCTTTACTCTGGAATCTTCGTTAAATTTCATAGGATTGTGTCCAACGTTTTATTAGACAGCGCATTAAATATTTCGAGAGGTTTATCGAAGAGGAAGTTATTTTTTTTAGGCATTAAAGGAATCCCCTAAAGCTTTCAGTTTTGTATAAAGTATTTGTAAATCATAAGCTTATATTAAGAAAAATTTGGGAAAAGTGAAATATTTATTTGAATTTATTAATGATTGAAGTATTTTCTTTTATGATGTTTAATTTAATTGGGATATTGAAGTGGTTGTATACAATTTTGTTGGATTACTTGATGAGTAAATGAGGGGTAGGTAAGCGGGCAAATTTTGCTGCGATATATTTGACTCCTAAAAACAAATAATAATTTAATTACGAAACATATCCAGTCCTAAAGGACTGGGTTATTTACCTAAAGGACTTGGGTATTGACCTGAAGGACTGGGGTATTTACCTGTAGGACTGGGGTATTGACCGGGTTGTTGGTTAATTGACCGGGGTAATGGCGGGGGTGTAGATTATTCTGTAATTGTTCGAAATCATAATTGGTAGGAAATAAAAATGAGTACTGAGAGTGAACGAGATCGAGTAAGAGAGAATTTTGCATCATTATATGAGGCGGTTCAATTAAAATTGGACAGCCTTTCAGATAAAGGAGAAAGGGAAACCTACTTAAATAAGTTACTAATTGACTGCAATAAAATTTTAGAATTAGCTGAATTATTTGATGACGATGAAATAACAGGTGAGTTTGTTAAGCGCCTGGGATTTAATCTAGATGACAATTTAATAAACTTTCTTGACGGTAAAGAGATTTTTATTGAAGAAGAAAATCAAATTCAGATAAAAGAGAAACTAGAATGTTATATAATTACAAAGGTGAATAATTGGGGCAAAAACGATATTACGACCTGCGTAGACGGGATTCAAGCAATAAGAGAGGTGCTTAACAGAAAGAAAAAAAATAATGAGAGCGAAGAGCCGGAAGAAATAAAGGATGATTTTAACGTTGTTGACAGGATAAAGATTAAATCAAGCTTAACGGATGTCGTGAGAATATTTGAAGCAATGAAGCAGGCGGAAATTATTTCAGATAAAACACCGGTGAGACAATATGCAGAATTATTTTTTAGTGATATAGCGGGACAAATACGGTTTGAGCGAAATTATAATGCAACTAAGAACAGGATTGAGAAATTAAAGAGCACATCAAACAGCAAGGAGCTGCTGAACTTCATTTTGTTCATGATCGAAAAATGTTATAAAGGGAAGGATTCAGAACTGGAAAAGATAGTAAGACACATTGAGTACTTACAAAAAAACATTATATAACTTATATAATGAATTTTAATTTTTAAATTTATTTAGTTGATACTCGGAAAAAGAAAGGAGTATCAACGATGCACGAGAAAGAAATTTTACTGAAGCTGACAGAGATAGAGAATCTGTTAAGGCGGAGAGACAGTAAGGTTCTAAATTTAGTTGAAGCCGCACAATATTTAAGCTTATCAAATTCACAAATCTATAAGTACAAAAGTCAAAGAAAAATTCCTTTCCACAAGCCGGCGGGAAAGTGTCTTTATTTTTTTAAAGATGAGCTGGATGAGTGGATAAGAAGGAATGACCCACACCCTAACCCTCACCCAAGCCCTCTCCCGCAAAGCGGCAAGCCAGAGGGAGAGGGAAAAGAACAGACGGCGGAAGAGAATCAGTTAGGGCTGTTTGGGGAGGAAGACGAAACGGAGACGCATTAATTGGAGGTAGGTTGTTGTATGTGGTCTGTTGGAAAAACAAAAACAATATTATTACTAAGATTAAGAAAATAATTATGGATGGGTTAACAAGTTTGCTAGGAAAGCTGAGTATTGAAGATGTTGAGAAATTGAAGGTCTTAATGTCTTTGAGCGGGGAAGATAATTCGAAAGAAGTAATTTGTCTGGGGACATTTGCAGATGAGTATAAGAAATTTATTAAACAAAATAGGTCTAAGGCTTATTATACTTCTGTAAATAATTCTTTTCAACATTTATTTAATTTTTTGAAACCGCAAAGATTAATAAAGTCTATCGGGCTTAAGGAGACTGAGGATTTTATTTCGGATCTTCAAACTAAAGTAAAAACCGTTTCGCATTCTGCGAGCCGCGGCGGTGAGGGATACAGAGTGTATGTGCGAACGTTAAAAGCCGCATTTAACAAAGCAGTAGAATGGGGGTATGTAAGAGAAAATTATTTTCTAAAAGTAAAGCTGCCTAAAAAACAAAAATTGAATCCGGAGTTTATAAGCAGCGATCAGCTTTTAGCTATCTGCGGACAGCTAAGAAATAAAGTGGTGCGGGACGTTGTTGTGTTTGCATTCTATACAGGTATGAGGCTTGATGAGATTGTAAATCTGAGATGGAAGAATGTTGAATTGCAAAAAAGAATTATTACTGTCGGTGATAATGAGTTTGTAACTAAAGGAAGGGAACAGAGGTTTGTACCGATTGGGGAAGAGGTGATGGAGGTATTGAGCGGGATTTACGCACACCTTGGTCACCGTCAGGGAGGGGAGAACCCAAATGTGTTACTTAAGGGAGGGGAGAACCCACCCCTGCCCCTCCAAGGAGGGGAAAACCCACACCTTTATCGCCTAATGAGAGGGGAAAAAATGCAGTATGTGTTTTGTAAAAACAATGGAATGAAATACACCGGCGGGTATTTTAGTAAGCACTTCAAGAAAGCCTGCCAAGCTGCCGGCATTAGTAAGGGAATTCATTTTCATTCATTGAGGCATAGTTTTGCTTCTAATCTTGTTCAACAGGGTGTTTCGATTTATAAGATTAAGGAACTGCTTGGACATTCTTCGATTACTACTACGGAGATCTATTCACATTTGAATATTGATTCGCTGAGGGAAGCGATAAGTAAATTGGATGATCTGCCTAATAACCCCTCTCTAAATCTCTCCCGGAGGGAGAGACTTTTAAAAGGCAATCAAAGTTCACCAGGACTTAAACTAATTATTAAAAAATAAACGGAGATAATTATGACTTACTTATGGCAGGAAGAACGCGGGCATTTCGACAAGACTTCGACAAGCTCAGTCTGGCAGCTCAATGACCGGGAAGTGAGAATGTATTTTTTAAGGAGGACATAATGACTTATTTATGGCAGGAAGAGAGAGGTAAGCAATTTTACCGGGTTCAAACTGATGAAAGAGATGTTGCAAAGAAAATGAGGAGAAGAAACGGCTTTCATTTGTGCGGGCAAGCGCTGAATACAAACCTATGGATTTTTAATTGCAAGTTTAGTCGACCTGATATAGCAAAGAAGACATTAAAATCTATAACCGGGAAAAAAGTGAAAATCGATTTTGAGGGGACTTTTGTTTATGAGTAGGTGGAAATATAGGGGTATGATAAAATTAAATGAACTGAGAAGAAAAAGCGGGCTGAAACCTACGCTATTTCGTCAGGTTTTTACTTACTGAATTATTGAAATGAGGTTCAATAATGCAGATTAAATATTCAACTTTCTTTTCTTGGCGCAAGAAAAGAAACAAAAGAACATGCGCTGAAAAAGAATTGCTAAAATTTCATTCCGTTCCGCTAAGAGAAAATAACTCGCTTCGCTCAAACAGATTTTCTCTTTTAACGCTTCACTACATGAAATTTCTTAACGCAATTCTTTTAATGCGCGGAAAGCTAATTAGTTTTTAATTTTTACTGGAGGAAAGTGAAATGAAGATTAGTGAGTTGGCAGCGGCTTATAATAAGAAGTTTGGGTTTAATGTTTTGCCGGTGACCGGGAAACGACCAACGGTGGCGTGGGAGAATTGGCAGTTGATTGAACAAACTGAAACGGATGTTGCCGGGCTTGGATGGAATGGGGCTATTACCGGTATTGGCGGGATCTGCGGGATAAATGATATTAGGAATTTGGACTTCGACAAAGTTTCGGACCCGGGCATTGTTGAATTGTTTGTAAAGCGATTAGGACTTGGTGAACTTTATCCTTGGACTGTTAGAAGCGGGAGCGGGAAAGGATTTCATATTTGGTTTAAGGTTTGTGAGAGTGAGATGCTTCATAAAAAATTAAACGGTCCTAAAAGCGTTTATAGATTGAATCCGAAGGATGACCATGAATGTGATCATATTGAATTACGCTGGTGCAACTCGCAAACTATACTTCCCTACTCCAAACATCCGAGCGGAAATATTTATTCTTTCTTATATGGGAAGCCGGAGGAAGCTCCAAAGGAGATTAGTCCGGATATTTTGATTGAATGTCTGGAAGAGTTTTGCGACTTGCAAAAAGAGAAAGAAGTTCTTGCCGTAGGCAAAAGAACTTTTGAACCGGCTGGATTTGATAAAGAGAAGCTTGAAAGTGCGATTGAGTTTTTAGGAGTGAATCTCCCGGGCAATTGTTATGATGAATGGTATAGGATAGGATTCGGACTTGTTACTATAGGCGAAGAAGGAAGAAAATATTTTCTGCAGATGAGTTTGAGCAATCAGTATTATCATGACTCGGAGTTTGAGATAAATAAAAAGTTTGACGAGCTGCTGAAGAAGTATAATGGGAGTATTACTCTAGGAACGGTTTATCATATTGCTGAAAAGTACGGCTGGCAAAAACCGTTTGTGAAGTTCTGGTATATTGAGAATGATAAGACGAAAATTTCCAAACAGAACTTTAAACGTTTTCTTGAGGAAAATGGTTTTTGCAAGCTGCAGCTTGAGCACGGATATATTTTACTTAGGGTAAGCAAGAATATTGTCCGGGAAGTGGAGATCTTCAATATCAAGGATTTTGTAATTGATTATTTGAAGAGATTAGATGATGAAGAACTTTTTAAGGATACGCCAAAGCTGAAGGTAATTGATGCAGTAATAAAAGGATCATCGCAGCACTTTGTAAATGGTTTTCTTGAATTCCTTGAAACAAGAAAACTTGAATTCTTAAGAGACACAAAGGATAAAGGATATCTATTCTTCACAAATTGTTTTGTAGAGATACATAAGGTTGAGGCAGAGGCTAAGGCTGAGGAAAATATAAGAGTAATGAAGTATGAAGAGCTTGAAGGTTTTATTTGGGATAAACAAATAATTCAAAAGAAGTTTAGTTCGAATGAAGAAAAGTCCCGTCTCGCTGAAGACGAGCCGCGGCTGGTCAGTCTCATCAAAGATGAGCCTCGACTGGCGGAGTTTGAAAAGTTTGTCCGGAATATTTGTAAGAATGATGAGCAGAGGATTTTATCTTTCCGGAGTGCAGTTGGATATCTGCTGCACAATTACAAAGACTCGACAAATGCGAAGGCGGTAATTTTTCTGGATGAGAAATTGAGCGACGGCGCTTATGGGAGGAGCGGGAAAGGGATGGTAGCCCAAGCGATAGGAAAGCTTAGAAAGACAGTAAGGCTCGATGGGAGAAATTTTAATTTCTCACGGAGCTTCTTATTTCAGTCTGTTACTCTGGATACAGCTATTATTGAGTTTAATGATGTAACTAAGAAATTTAATTTTGATAAACTGTTTTCAGTTATTACAGATGACATAACAGTTGAGAGAAAAAATCAGAATGAAATTATTATACCGTTTCATCAGTCGCCAAAGATTATTATTTCTACTAACTACACTATTGAAGGATCTGACGACTCGACGTTGGACAGGCAATTTATTATTGAGTTTTCGGACCACTATAATAAATCGCATAGACCTATTGATGAATTTGGTCATCGTTTTTTTGATGAGTGGAGTAATGAGGAGTGGAATAATTTTCATAATTATATGGTTGGCTGCCTTCAGCTTTACTTGAACCGGGGGTTGATTAAGTGCAAGCATGTAAATCTGGAGAGGAAGAAATTGATTGATGCTACTTGTGAGGAGTTTGCGGAGTTTTTTGAAAGCCTATCAACAGCTTCTGCGGAAGTAGGGAAGGCTTACGAAGGGAAGGGAAGCCCACATCCTTGCCCTCTCCCAAAGGGCGAGGGAATAGAGCGCAAGGGAAAGGAGTACAAGAAGCATCAATCA